>DATLAN010000343.1:0-2116 GCA_035527455.1 Thermoguttaceae bacterium | reverse complement strand
GGCCCTACCGTTTCGGCACGAACATGTCGTTCGGCGTCAGCTTGCACTCTTCGATCATTTGCAGGCAGTATTCGAGGCGTCCGAGGTCGCGGCCGCCGTTGTTGGTGCCGAAGGCGAACTTCACGCCCGCCTGCTTCGCCCGCTTGATGAACGCGGGGCCGGGGAGGCGGTAGCGGGCGTTGATCTCGATGGCCACGCCGTGCTTGACCGCCGCGTCGATCACCCGCTGCATCCGCTCCGCCGTCCAAAGCGTGTCGTACTCGCCGGCGATCGGGGCGGGCAGGAACGTCGGGTTGACGTAGATGTCGATCGGTTCGTCGCTGATCACCGAAACGATCTTGTCCACGCACATGTCCACGAACGCCTGTTTGTCGTCGATCACCACCTCGTCGGCGATCCAAAGGCGGACCCGTTTGCCGCGATGGTCGGTGAAGGTCATCGCGTCGGAGAAGACGTAATCGAACCTGGCGATCGCTTCTTTGGAGAAGAGGTTCACCCATTCGCGTCCTTCCGCCTGCATGCCCTTGAAGCACGGCTGCCCCTTCATCTCGTCCAGGAACCGATCGATTCCCTCGTCGTCGGTGATGGGGAATCCCAGCCCGCAATTCGGCGCGATCCCGTATTGGATCCCCGTCCGGCGGGAGTTGGCCAGGGCCTCTTCCAGGGTCAGGCCGCCCTTGAGGTGGACGTGGAAATCGATCAGCGGGAAGTTGGCTTCTCGCAACGCGCGGATCTGTCGGGCGACGGCGTCGTCGTTGGTTGGACCGTCGGCCAATGCGAGACGGGAACCGAGCAGTAGGACCATGGTCATCGAGAGGGCAGCGCGTTTCATGAGGTCAAGTCCTTTCCGGATGCGGAGGCCGCGCGTGCAAGGTGGTTTTCCCCAACGGGTTCAGGGCGGCCATGAATTGACGATTCAACAGCCCCCATCATAGCAAGCTTCGGAATTGGAGAAAAGCAAGAGCAGTGAGAAAAACGCCCCCGGACTGCGCTCCGGGGGGGACCCCGCCGACCGCAGTCGGCGGGCGTTCGACTTCACTGAAAACTGAAAACTGACAACTGGCAACTGACAACTTCCCCCCGCTCACTACCCACCGAAGATAAACGGCGTGGGCGTGAAACCGATGGGAATGAAGGCCAGCGCGAGCCAGCCCAGCACGGTGCGGCCGAGACCCAGCGGCATGTCGTCGTGGCCGGTCGGCGGATGGCCGGGCCTCATCAGCAAGAGCAGGAACAGCATCAACGACCAGCCGCCGTACCGCTCGAACTCCCACACCACGATGATGATCGCCGCGAACAGCAACGTCGACGCAATCCGGCGGGCCTTGGTCCGCAACAACGCGTAAAGGACGTGCCCGCCGTCGAGCTGACCGATGGGCATCAGGTTGATCGCCGTGATCAGCAGACCGAACCAGCCGGCCAGGGCGATCGGATGGATCAGGATAACGTGTCCGGCCGGCAGCGGGCCGAAGATCCATGCGACCAACAGCTTGATCAACAACGGATCGCCCAGCGTATCGTATCCGACGACCGGCCTGGAAAGGTGAAGCCCGACCACGCAGAAGACAAGCGTCGGCACCAGCCCGGCCAGCGGCCCGGTGATGCCAATATCGAACAGCGCCCGGCGGTGGGGAATGCGGGCGTCCATGGCGATCACGGCGCCGAAGGTACCCAACGGCGAGATGGGCATGGGGATGAAGTAAGGGTAACTGGTGTAGACGCCGTATCGCCTCGCCTGGATGAAATGGCCCGCCTCGTGACAGATGAGGATCGTCATCACCGGCAGGGCGTACTTCCAGCCCTCGATCAATCCACCGCCGACCAGCAGCGTGCTCAGACACGTGGCGATGAACAGCAGCACCGGCAGCCGCACGCGACGGGGTCGAGGCCGCGCAGCGGGAAACGGCAGCGCCGGGGTCTGCGGGGCCAATTCGGCCATCACGATCTCCGGCTCCGGACCGGCATAATCGTCAGATTCTCTGTTTCCATGGTGATCGTAGGTGCTCATTGTATCTCTTTATTCTAGCTTTCGGGCTTTTCGCGACAAGGGCAACACAGCTACAATACGGCACCCGGGGGGCCTCAAGTAGGTCAGGGCTCGCCCTGACGAAACCGG
>DATLAN010000342.1:0-7742 GCA_035527455.1 Thermoguttaceae bacterium | reverse complement strand
CTTCAGCGAAGACGTGGCCGCGCGGTTTGCCGGACTGGGCTGGAATGTCGTCAAGGTCGGCGACGTCAACGATCTGGACGCGCTGCGCTTGGCGATCAAGACCTTCCAGCAGACCGACGACCGGCCCACGCTGATCATCGTTCGTAGCGTGATCGCCTACGGCGCTCCCCACGCGGCCGACACGCACGGTGCGCATGGGGCCCCGTTGGGCGAAGAAGAAATTCGTCTGACCAAGCGGGCGTATGGCTGGCCGGAGGACGAGCATTTCCTGGTGCCCGACGAGGTGCCGGCCCATTTCCGCAAGGGGATCGGCGCGCGGGGGCAGAAGGCACGCGCGGCCTGGGACGCGAAGTTCGCCCAGTACAAGAGCGAGCACCCCGATCTGGCCGGGCAACTGGAACTGATCCAAAGCGGCGGGTTGTCCGACGGGTGGGACGCCGGCATCCAAGAATTCCCCGCCGACGCGAAGGGCGTGGCCAGCCGGGCTTCGTCGGGCAAGGTGCTCAACCAGGTGGCCAGGAACATCCCCTGGATGCTCGGCGGTTCGGCCGACCTGGCGCCCTCGAACAAGTCGGACTTGACTTTCGAAGGGGCCGGCGAGTTTCAGGCGGGCAGCTACGCCGGCCGCAACTTCCACTTCGGCATCCGCGAACACGCCATGGCCGCGATCTGCAACGGGATGGCCCTGTGCGGGTTGCGGTCCTACGCGGCCACGTTCTTCGTCTTCAGCGACTACATGCGGCCCGCGATGCGGCTGGCCGCCTTGATGAAGCTGCCGGTCTTCTACATTTTCACCCACGATTCGATCGGCGTGGGCGAAGACGGCCCCACGCATCAGCCGGTCGAGCACCTGGCGGCCTTGCGGGCGATTCCCAACCTGGCGGTGTTCCGCCCGGCCGACGCCAACGAGGTGGTCGAATCGTACAAGGCGATCGTGCAGTTGAAGGACCAGCCGGCGGCCTTGGTGCTGACGCGTCAAAACCTGCCCACGTTGGACCGCACGAAATACGGCCCGGCGTCCGGGGTGCAGAAGGGCGGCTACGTCCTGATCGACGCCGCCGACGGACGGCCGGAGGTGATTCTGATGGCCACCGGCAGCGAGGTTTCCCTTTGCCTGGAAGCCTACGAGCAGTTGGCGGCCGAGGGCATCAACGCTCGGGTGGTCAGCCTGCCCTGCTGGGAGCTGTTCGACCGACAGCCGGCCGAATACCGCAACTCCGTATTGCCGCCGGAGGTCACCCGCCGCGTGGCGGTGGAAGCGGGCGTGAAGCAAGGTTGGGAGAGGTACATCGGGCTGGAGGGGCGTTTCATCGGCATGTGCGGCTTCGGCGCGTCCGGCCCGGCCAAGGTGCTGATGCAGCACTTCGGTCTCACGGTGGAGAACGTGGTGAAGGCTGCGAAAGAATCGTAGGATCGGCCGCGCTGTTTCAGAAAAACGGGGGCAGATCGGAAATGGGCTGGCTCAGTCAGTTGCCGGACAGCCCGCTTTTCGTGGGCTTGATCAGCACCGGGGTGCTCGTGTTGGCCCTGCTGGTCCTCAGGACAATTTTCGTCAGGGCGATTCTCGCCAACGAGAAGTTGGCCAAAGAAGTCCGCCGTCGCTGGCTGGTTCAACTCCGCACGGCAATTCTCCTGCTCTTCGTGCTCGGTCTGGTCATGATCTGGGCCGAAGAGCTTCGCCTGTTCGCCGTGTCGATCTTTGCCGTGGCCGTCGCTGCGGTCATCGCCACGAAGGAACTGATCCAGTGCGTGACGGGGGCCCTGTTCCAGACGGGCGGCAAGGCCTTCAAGATCGGCGATCGGATCGAAATCTCCGGTATTCGGGGAGATGTGATCGATCACAATCTGCTGACGACGACCGTCATGGAGATCGGGCTTCACCAGGTGACCGGCCGAGCCGTCGTGCTGCCCAACAGCGTTTTTCTCGGCAAACCGCTCGTCAACGAGAGCTACACGCACGACTTCGTGCTGCACGCCTTCAAAGTTCCGCTGAAGATGGACGCCGCGTGGCAGAATGCAGAGCAGGATTTGCTCACGGCCGCCAAAGAGGAGTGCACCTCATTCCTGGAGGAGGCTCGCAGGCATTTCGCCCGCTTTACGAGGTACGAAGGGCTCGCCTCGCTGGGCGTCGATCCGCGCATCAACGTGTCCTTGCCCAAGGCGGGCGAGCTGGAATTGGTGGTACGGGTCGCCGTGCCGGCCAGACGCAAGGGAAGAATCGAGCAAGCCATCCTGCGCCGCTACCTCGCGTTGACCGCGGCACGCGCGGCTGCGAAGGAAAGCGAGAAAGCCGCCGCCAAGGACGCTGCGGGAGCATCAACGCAGGCCCGAAGCCCCAGGCAACGCGTCAAGCCGCTTCTGGGAGTTGGCACGACCCGATGGCGCCGCGATCGGGCACGAGTCGCCGCGCCGCTGCCTCGGCGCTGACGGCGTCTCGTCCGGCTGCGGACAGATTGCCAAAGCGGCAAGTCCTTTTTCGGCGTTCCTTACCCGCCCATACCCACACCAGCGGGGGGCGACCATTGCTTGACGATCGCTTGCTGCGGCAACTATACTAAATAGGCTGAGTGGTAAAGTAGACTTTCCCGGGCAACTCGGCTTTTCCCGGACGATATGTTGCCCGGCTGACCTTGAAGATAGCGAGAATCCCCCAATGAAGCGGATAGTGTGCGCGTGGACGTGGTTTGGCGCTTTGGCCGCCGTGGCTGTGGTTTGTTTGCCGGCGGCGGCTCAGCAGCCGGCACCCGAGCAGGGTGAAACCGGGTATCGCGAACTCGCGCTCGGCGTGATGCTCACGGTGGACAACGCCCGGGAACTCAGAGAATCGTTCAGCCGTCACAACGTCGTGGAATTGTTGACGGCCCATCCCGAGTTCCGGTGGGCCGAGCAGGTGCCCTTCCGCCACAACGTCTGGGCGTTGGAGTTTCAGTTCAAGCCGATGCGGATGATCTGGGTCGATATTCCCCAGGCCGACGGGACGATGAAGAAGACGTTGACTTGGTACATGGTCTACAGCGTGTCGAACAAGGTCATTCGGGAGGAGGTCTTGAACCTGGAGTTGGACGCGGGCGGGAACCCGATCGACAAGAGCCCGCCGCCGCAGACCGGCTGGGTCGAACCGCTGAAGGCCCCCGACGGCACTTACAAGGTCAAGTGTACGAACAGGCCCGTCCGGTTCATTCCGACCTTCCTGCTGGAAGGCCGCGAGTCGTCCAAAGGAGAAGCCGCCGGTTTCAGCGCCGTCTATCCGGACCAGGTCATCCCCATCGCCGTCGATTCGATCCGCTCGCGGGAGGACCGCAAGCGACCGTTCTACAACACGGTCGAAATGTGCCGGATGATCGCGCCGGGCGAAACCGTCTGGGGCGTGGCCACCTGGATCGGCGCAACCCAGCAGGGAGAGGAAGGCGTCGATCCGCGGATCGACCGCTTCTCGGTTTACGTCCAGGGATTGACCAACGCCTACAAGTGGAAGGACGATCCCACGCTGTATGCGAAGGTCTACAACGAGTGGAAGAACGACCCGAGCAAGGACGAGAACGCGATCCCGCTGGAACAGTACCGGTGGATCTGGCACAAGATCCTCAAGATCAATTTCTGGCGACCCGGCGACGTTTTTCTCCAGCACGAACGGGAAATCCGCTACGGGATTCCGGTCGATGTGGCCGATAGTCCGGGCAAGGCCCGAGAGTCGGACTACGAGTGGGTCTACCTGCCGTCCGTGCGGCCGGTCGATTCTGCCGGCCGCTAGGCCGGCTTGCCGAGACCACATGAATCTTGTTCAATGGGGTGGCACGCCCTGAGGAACGAAGGGCGTGTTTTGGCAGGTTTTCCACGCCCTTCGTTCCTCAGGGCGTGCCACCCTCGCCAAAAAGTGTACAAGCTATTCTTGCGCAAACACTTTCGAGTGTTCCAGTGCATGGCGAATTTGCAGAGGTTGATCCCTGGCGGGCGCGCTGATACAATAATATGTTTGCTGCGGGGGGACGCTGGGTGCGGCGAGGTGACTCGCGACCTAACCCCTTTGCTCGTAAGACATTTCGCTCCGGCCACGGCGTGAGCGGGAGAAGAGAATCTGCTTGAGAGGAAGCTTTGATGGCACACAAGAAGGGACAAGGGTCCAGCCGCAACGGCCGCGACAGCAACGCCCAGCGTCGCGGCGTGAAACGATTCGGCGGCCAGCGGGTCATTGCCGGCAACATCCTCGTCCGCCAGGTGGGTACCAAGTTCCACCCCGGCAAGGGGGTCGGCCAAGGAAACGACTACACGCTTTACGCTCTGATTGACGGCTACGTCAAGTTCGACCGCGGCGGAAGGCGGATCAACGTGATGGAGACGGTCTAGGCGTGGACCTACTCGGATTGCGCCTATTTTGAGGGGTGGCTCGTCGGGCTGCCCCTTTTTGTTTGTGATGATGATGGGAAGGAACCTCGATTCCGCGAATTGGGGCCGCAATGTTCGTCGATGAAGTCGAAATCTACGTCGAGGCCGGCAAGGGCGGGGATGGCTGCGTCAGCTTCCGGCGGGAGAAGTACGTGCCTCGCGGCGGGCCCGACGGCGGCGACGGCGGAGACGGCGGAAGCGTGATCGTGGTCGCCCGAGAGGGCGTCGATAGCCTCACGCCGCTGGCCCATCGCAAGCACTGGAAAGCCAAGAGCGGCCAGCACGGAGGTGGTGCCAACTGTCACGGGGCCACTGCCGAGGATCTGTTGATTTACGTTCCGCCGGGCACGATCGTGAAGGACGCCCGGCACGGCTTCCTGCTGAAGGACCTGGCCGCCGACGGCGATCGGGTCACGGCGGCACGAGGCGGAAAAAGGGGCAAGGGCAACACGCGGTTCAAGTCGGCCACCAACCAGGCCCCCCGCCAATCGACCCCCGGCGACCCGGGCGAAGCCCGCACGGTCCACCTGGAACTGAAAGTCATCGCCGACGTGGGACTTCTCGGCAAGCCCAACGCCGGCAAGAGCACGCTCCTAAGCCGCCTCTCCCGCGCGCGGCCCGAGATCGCGGCCTATCCCTTTACCACCAAGCATCCCAACCTCGGACGGGTGCAGATCGATCGCGACCGTTCGTTCATCATGGCCGACATTCCGGGCCTGATCGAAGGGGCCCACGCCGGCGTCGGCCTGGGGCACGAGTTCCTGCGGCACATCGAACGGGCCGGCATTCTCGTCCATCTCGTCGAGCCGCAGCCGACCGACGGCACCGAACCGCTGGCCAACTATCGGGCGATCCGAGAAGAATTGAAAAAACACGACGAATCGCTCGGCCGGCGCCCGGAAATCGTGACCGTCACCAAGGCCGATCTGCCCGGCGGCCGGGACGTACAAGCCAAGCTGGCCGACGAGCTGGGCTGCGAAGTGCTGCTGATCTCCGCCGTCACCGGAGAGGGACTCAATACGCTGGTCGGGAAGATCGCCAGGACGCTGGACGTCGAGAAGAATGATGCGTGGTAAGCAGAATTGATGTTCTGCGGGTCTTTTTCCGGGGCGTGGACCTGTTGACAGTGAAGCCCGTTTTTTCAAGGAAAGCATGCGATACAAGGTCGTGCTCAGCAAGAATGAAGACGGTTACACCGTCCACTGTCCGGGACTGCGAGGCTGCTGGAGCCAAGGGGCAACCGAAGAAGAAGCCCTGGCCAACATTCGCAGCGCCATCGAGGAATACTTGGGATCCGTTGACAAAATGACCGCCGGACAAGAGGTCCGCGAAGTGGAGGTGACGCTTGGCTAAGGTCCCCTTCCCGCTGATCGCCGTCGACATCGGCAACGCCCGAACCAAGCTGGGGCGGTTCGATGGCCCTGCCGGTGACGGGTTGCCGGAGCCGGTTTCGACGTTCACCTTCGACGATCGGCAGCCTCAGTGGGACCGGCTGGGAGAGTGGCTTGAGAGCATTCCGCCACGCGACGTCCCCTGGTGGATCGGCAGCGTGAATCGCCCGGCGACGACCCAACTGCTGGATTGGCTGCGGACGCACCGGCAGGACGATCCGCTGACGCTGCTGGCCGCCGACGATCTGCCGATCACCGCCGCGGTCGAGCGGCCGGACATGGTGGGCATCGATCGATTGCTCAGCGCCGTGGCCGCCAACCGCCTCCGTCGCCGTGACCGGCCGGCCGTGGTCGCCGACCTCGGTTCGGCCATCACCGTCGATCTCGTCTCGGCCGACGGAGTGTTTCAGGGCGGGGCCATCCTGCCGGGCATCGCCATGTCGGCCCGGGCGATGTACGAGTTCACCGACCTGCTGCCGCTGATCGAGATGTCCGAACTGGCCGAGCCGCCGCCGGCGCTGGGCACCTCGACCGTCGCGGCCATGCGATCGGGACTGTTCTGGCTTGCCGTGGGCGCGATTCGCGAGTTGATCGGGCAGTTCTGCCGTGAGTTCGCCGCGGAACCGGAGGTCTTCATGACCGGGGGCGCCGGGCCGAGCGTGGCCGCGCTGATCGGCCGGCACGCCCGATACGTGCCGCATCTGACCCTGGCGGGAATCGCGTTGGCGGCCGAGCCGTGAAGGGGAGTCGTTGGGGTAGCCGGATTCGCAAGAATTCGGTTCTTCGCATGATGGCTGAATTCTTGCGAATCCAGCTACGGGTGAATCCCGTGAGGATATCCGGATGAAAGTGGCCTACTTCACCGCGATCGAACGACTGGAAATCCGCGACGAGCCCGAGCCGACGCTGAAGCGGCCCGGCGACGTGCTGGTGCGGATCGATCGGGTGGGCGTCTGCGGGTCGGACGTGCACTATTATCTGCGGGGACGGATCGGCGACCAGGTGATCGAATATCCGGCCACCGTCGGACACGAATGTGCGGGAACCGTGATGGCGACGGGCTCGGCGGTCGCGGGGCTCCGCCCGGGCGATCGCGTGGCCGTCGATCCGGCCATCGTCTGCGGCCGGTGCGACCAGTGTCGCTCCGGGCGGCCGAACACCTGCCGGAATCTCCAGTTCATGGCCTGTCCCGGCGAAGCACTCGGTGCGTTGGCCGAATATCGCGTCCTGCCAGCCGAGAACTGCTTCAAGATCCCCGAAAGCATGACGCTGGAGCAGGCCGCCCTGGCCGAGCCGCTTTCGATCGGGCTGTACTCGGTCCGATTGGGCGACGTCCGGCCCGGCGCGCGGATCGCCATCCTGGGAGCCGGTCCGATCGGGCTGAGCGTGCTGCTTTGTGCCAAGGCCGCCGCGGATTGCTCGATCTACGTGACCGATCTGATCGACGCGCGATTGGAAGCGGCCAGGCGATGCGGTGCCGATTGGACGGGCAACGCCCGGCGCGACGACGTGACGGCGGCCGTCATCGAGCGAGAACCGTTGGGGCTGGACCGCGTGTTCGAGTGTTCCGGCGACCCGGCGTGCATCGACCAGGCCCAGCGATTGCTCGCGCCCGGCGGCACGCTCGTGATGGTCGGCATCCCGCCCACCCCGCAGGTGAGTTTCGACGTCCACACGATGCGGCGCAGCGAGCTGACCTTCAAGAACGTCCGGCGGCAGAAGGACTGCGTGGCCCCGGTGATCGAGATGATCGCCGAAGGCCGGATCGACCCTGCCCCGCTGCTGACCCATCGCTTCCCGCTCGGGCAGATCGAAGAGGCGTTCAAGCTGGTCGCCGATTACCGCGACGGGGTGATCAAGGCGGTGATCGATTTGGGCTCGTAGCACCAATCGGTATTGCGGCGGTTTGGCATGAAACCCGGGATGTCGCGGGGGTGGCACGCCCTGAGGAACGAAGGGCGGGGTGCG
>DATLAN010000341.1:0-5192 GCA_035527455.1 Thermoguttaceae bacterium | reverse complement strand
GATCGTCTCGCCGGTGGCGTAGCGCCGCTTGGACAGCACGACGTTCAGCTCGCGAACCTCGACTACCTCCGGTTTCTCGCCGAAAGAGATCCGTTTGCCGGCCCGTTGTTCACGGCCGTTGTAGTCGATCATCACGCCGCGGACCAGCACGCTGTGGTCGCCGTGGGTCCATGCTTCCTGCAGGTCGATCGTGTGTTCGGCGTATCCCTTGTCGTTCATCACCAGGTCGCCCTGGTGTTGGGCCAGCACGGCCGAACCTCCGATTCCGAAGGTCGCGGCCGTGGCCGTGCCCGCTTCCCATAGCAGCCGTTCCTCTTCCGAGAGACCTTCCGGCTCGACCAGTGCCTCGGGCGCGGCCTCGTGATAGACGAACTGTTCGGCCTTCAGCGGATGCTCCTTCCGCGGGGCGGCGTCGCGGACCACCTGGGCGTCGAAATGGACCTTGGTGCCCGGCACCGGTTTGTCCAGGAAGTCGACCGCCTGGAAGGTCAGCCTGATCGTGTTGCCGTCCGGGTGGCCGTCGATCTCCAGCCGGACTTTCGCCTTGCGGAACTCGGCCAGCGTCACCTCGGCCGATCCGGTGTAGCCGTCGATCGCCAGGTCGTACGCATCCAACGCGTCGGCCTCGGAGAACTTGTACTCGCCGGTGATCCGGCCGAAATCGTCGGCGATGAGCTTCAGCCGGGCGGCCACCGTCTTCTTCTGCCGCGAGGTGAGCGTCACTTCGACCGACCGATCGGCCAGCGGCACGAACTCGCCGCGCCGGTCCACCTCGCGGAGGAACCCGGCGAAGTGCAGCGTTTGCAGGGGGCGGTAGGCCGTGCGATCGACCACGAAGAAGACGCTCGGCTGGGGTGCTTCGTACGGCTTGACGGTCTCGGTGCGAGTCAGCTCGCCGACGGTGAAGGTCACCTCGATCGGCTCGTCCGTCTTGTAGTGCCACGTGAACGTGTTGTCGCGCTGCACGATCACCGTTCGCTGTTGTCCGCCGGCGGTGATCGTGACTTCGCGGCCCGTATAGTCTTCGCTGCCGCTAATCCAGCCGAGGACCTTGTGGTCGTCGACCAGCAGCATCAGGGCGGCAGGATTCTCGGCCGGCTGCGTTTCGGCAAACAGCGGGACGATCTTCTCGGTTCGTTCACCGGCCGGCTGGCTCGACACAACGGCCGGGTCCACCGCGGCGGGCGCGATCGACAACAGCGTCGCACCGACGGCGACCAATAGTCCCAAGGCCAACACGGCTCCCAAGGTTCTTGCAGCAGTTGGGCAACTCCCCATGGCGATTCTCCTCGACTTGTCTGGACGACGTTCCGCAACAACGTGCCGCCGCGCAAGGCGGCTTGATTCGTACACCGGCCCTATTGTAACGGGCATAAGCCATCCAAATCGTAACGGGTGTGTAACATCCCGCCGTGGAAGCTTTCAGTAGGGTGGGCATCGCCCACCGCAAGCAAAGTGCATTTGCGAGAAATGGTGGGTGGCGTGTTCGGTGGTCCGGTGCGAAGCCGCAAGCGGCTAATCCCTAATCCCCCGCTTTGATCGTCTCGACCATGGCCCTGAAGTTCTCCATCGGCGTATCCAACTGGACATGGTGCGTGGGGCTTGCTAATCCGCAAGCGGCTTGTTCAGAACTTCGAGCAGCCGCTGCACTTCTTCCTCCGTGTTGTAGTGCAGCAGCCCGATGCGCAGCAGCCCCTCGGGTTCCCGTCCCAGGGCCTCGGTCAACGGCAGGGCGTAGAAGTTGCCGTGCCAGACGAAGATCCCCTGCTCGCCCAGGTACTCGGCCAACTGTCTGGGCGAAAGCCGCCGGTGGGTGATCGCCACGGTGGGCACGCGCTGGGCCAGACGAGCCTCGTCGGTGATGCCCCACACCTCGACGTCCGGCAACTCGGCCAGCCCGGCCAGCAATCGGGCGACCAACTTCCGCTCGTACGCGACGATGCCGGCGAAGGCCGCCCGCAACGCCTCGCGCCGATCCGCCGCGTCGCCGTGGAGCCGCCGCCCCAGGTCGGCCAGGTACTCGACCGCCGCCAGCGTGCCGGCGATCGCCTCGTGGTTCTGCGTGCCGGTCATCCATCGGCCGGGCAGGTCGTCCGGAGCGGGCCGGACCTTGTAGGCGGGCAACCGTTCGAGCAGCTCGCGCCGTCCCCACAACACGCCCTCGTGCGGCCCGAAGAACTTGTACGCCGAACAGGCCAGGAAGTCGCAATCCCAGCCGCGCACGTCCAGCAGCCCGTGGGGAGCGTGGTGAACCGCATCGAGAAAAACCAGCGCACCGACCTCGTGGGCCATCCGGACGATCTCTCCTACCGGGTTGATCGTACCGGCGGCGTTCGACGCACACGCCACGGCCACCAATCGCGTCCGCGGCGAGAGCTTCTCGGCCAGGTCGTCCATGTCGAGCGTGCAGTCGTCGGGGCGAATCCCGACGTGCCGGACCGTCGCCCCGGCATCGCGGGCGGCCAACACCCAAGGGCTCACGTTGGCGTCGTGATCGAGCCGGGTGACGAGGATCTCATCGCCGCTGCGCCAGGTTTTCGCCAGCGATCGCGACAGCGCGAACGTCAGGCTGGTCATGTTGGGACCGAAGACGATCGTGTCCGGGTCGTCGGTGCCGACGAAATCGGCCAGTCCCTGGTGGGCGGCCCGCAACATGGCGTCGCTTTCCCGGCTGGTGGCGAAGAACCCCTCGTGGTTGGCGTTCATCCGCATGAGATAATCGCCGATCGCATCGACCACCCGGCGGGGCACCTGGCTGCCGGCCGGGCCGTCGAAGAAAACGGCCGGATGACCGTTGACGGTCCGTTTCAGAGCGGGGAATTGATCGCGGCACCAGGAGACATCGAAGGTGTTCTGCGGAGTTGGAGTCGTCATGCGGCCATGATAAGCGTTCCCGAGCGTCTTGCCCAGAGGCAGCTTCTTTCGACGCAAGTGACCAGGAAACGTTTACCCGGCGGGAAAATCAAAAAGGTGAGACGGCCAAACGGGTTAGGAGTGAACGCTTCCGATTGTTTGACCGGACTGGGGAGGAGCCTTAGCATCCATTGAGTTCGGTCAATTCCGGAACGGCCCTGAACTTCTGCGTTTACCCTTTGACTGGCCGGGTTCGCCGCGTCGGCGGCCGGCACACGTTCCCCTTTCGAGGAGTTACATCATGAAGCGTTTGCTTGTCCTTTCGGTGGCCGTCGGGTTCCTTGCGGTCCTTGCCTTGTCGCAGTCGGCACTGGGCGGCCAACCCGCCGACAAGCCGCCGGAAAAGCCGGCCAAGGTCCTGATCTGCCACGTCCAGGAGAGGATGGTGGAAGTCGACGAGGAGACCGGCGAAGAGACCGAGGTCGTCACGCGCGCCCACGTGATCGAGGTCTCGGAAAACGCGGTCGAAGCGCACCTGGCGCACGGGGACCTGCTGGCCCCGGACCGCGAGAAGTGTTCCGATTGCACCGACATGTTCGCACCGGCGCCGGTGGAGGAGGGCAACTAACGGCTCATCGGGCGCGGGGGCCGGAGTGTTCTTTCCGGCCCCGCGCTTCGATGACGCTCGCCTCGGCGTGAGATTGCTCGGCCTCGGGCTAATGGCCGCGACTTGGGGCGGTGCGTATACACCAATGGGGTTACGTCGAGTAGCGAGAAATGGTGGGCAGTGCCCACCCTACACGCCTGCGGGGGGTCGGGTCTGGGGCACCGCGACACGAAGCCCCTCCTATAAGTGGCGTTCCCGGCCGGGGAACGGCCATGGTTGACCCTTCCCGAACCGCGCAGTATGGTGAGCGCGGGTGCTCAATAACCGGCCAAGGCCACCGGCAAAGGCGTGGTAGCGGTCGTGAGGACCATGCCGAATCGAGCGATTCTCTCCGGCGTGAATTTCCCCAAGATTCGCCCGCCGATATCGAAATACTCGCAGGTGTGGTCTGGTGGCGGATCGTGTGCGTTTCTCCGCGTTTCGACCTAACCCCTGACCCTATCGGACTGGAATCATGTTGGATCTGCTCGAAGCCGCGTTTTCGCTGGTCAATCTGCCGTATACGATTCTGCTGATCCTGGTCGTCCTCTACTGGGGCCTGTACATCCTGGGCGCCGTGGGCGACGACGTGCTCGATTTTCTCGGGCTGGATTTCGACGGCGACGTGGACGTGGACGCCGATGTCGACGTCGACGGTGACGTGGACGCGGGGGCAAACGGTATGGGAAGCGGCCTGGGCGCCCTGCTGCACTTCTTCTACCTGGGCGAATTGCCCGTGGTGCTGATCTTCAGCATCCTGATCCTCTTCATGTGGATCCTCGCGATGCTCGCCAATCGGATGCTGGTCAATACGCAGCTCTGGCTGTCGATGGTGCTGTTTGTGCCGATTTTCGTGGCCGCAGCCATGTTGACCAAGGCCGTGCTGACGCCGTTCGTCCCCTGGCTGAAACAGGCGTTCGACCAGTCGAGCGACGTCGTCGAAATCATCGGCAAGACCTGCACGATCACTTCCCTGGAGGCCACGCCCGAGTACGGCCAGGCCGAGCTGCCGCGGCCGGGCGCGCCCGTGGTTTTGAACGTTAAAACCAGAGAGGGAACGACGTTGCGCAAGGGAGAAGAAGCTATAGTTTACGAGCACGACGAGGCCACGAGTACTTACCTGGTCGCTAAGTTCGACATGAACGAGACTCACAATCGGGAGACATAGAAATGGAAACCAAGGTCTTTTGGGGACTGATCGTAGTGGCGGCGTTGACAGGCCTTTCTTGGCTCGTATACGAAGCTCTGGGACCGGAGGTCTTGATCTTCGCGTTCTGTATGTTCGTGATGGTGCTGCTCGGCCTGGCCGTGATGATCGTCCGCTGCTGGCGCAAGGTCGAGCAGGGAACCGCCCTGATCATCACCGGGGCCAAGGAGCCCACCGTCCACTTCTCCAAGGCCATCGTGCTGCCGTTGATCCGCCGGGCCGAGATCATGGACATCTCGGTCAAGCGGATCGAGATCTTCCGGCACGGCTCCGAGGGCCTCGTCTGCAAGGACAACGTGCGAGCGGACATCAAAGTGGCCTTTTACGTGCGGGTGAACAACACCACGTCCGACGTGCTGACGGTGGCCCAAACGGTCGGCGCGGCCCGGGCCTCCGAACAGCCTAAACTCCTGGAGCTGTTCGACGCCAAGTTTTCCGAGGCGTTGAAAACGGTCGGCAAGCAGTTCGATTTCGTCGATCTGTATA
>DATLAN010000340.1:0-28287 GCA_035527455.1 Thermoguttaceae bacterium | reverse complement strand
GGGGGCGCGGGCCGGGGGGCTCGGGACTGGGGGCTCGGGAATCCGAGGCAAAACGGTTGACTTCCTGGAACGAGGCTTGGATTCTCTTCCCGAGCCCCCAGTCCCGAACCCCCAGTTCCGCCGTCCCCATTGGCTGCGGCTATGCCGCGTTAGGATTTAGGATTTCGGATTTCAGATTGGGGAGTTGGGATTCCCGCTTTCTTGCTGGCCTGGGGCGAATTTCATGCTATAATTCAGGCGTCAAGGGGTTATGGTGCAGTTGCCTTGCTGCCGCCTTCTTGACAGGGACACCGCATGAGGCGTTAGGCATAATCCCGCGGTGGAAGCCCGTCATACGTCGACGCCTAACAGACGTATGGCGGGCTTTTTTTCTGCGCCGACCGGTTCCTGGTGGGGTATCTGATCACACAAACGTGTGCCCGGCAGCGGTTCTCCGACATAACGAACGGTTACCGGCACGGCGACCGCCCGGAGATTCCTCCCCCGGTGGAGTGCTTCCCGATTGAAGGCCTCGACGTAAACGGCCGCCTCGGCTGCCGACATCGTGTTTTCTTCGGCCGGTTCCAGGGCGACGGCGGTCGGCCCGGCGTCGTGATCGGGTTGCGGCGGCCACCGGTCGTATGAGGCGATCCAGACGCGAAATGGCCCATTGCCGGCATGATCGGCATCTTTCATGGGTGAAATCCCCCAACTGTGACGGAAAAAAAGATTCGACGGCCCGATTTCCCGCCCAATCACCCTTGACAGGCGGCGACTCGTGTAGTATACAGAAGTATACTGGCCTGTCAATGGGTCCCGCGGGACTTCTTGACGATCGGCGGGATTTCTGGCGAGGGAATCGATGCGATGTCGGAACTGGCGGGCGAAAACCTGGAGCGATTGATGGCCGAGCGGGGGTGGTCCATCTACCAGGTCGCCGAAAAGACCGGTCTGGACGTGCGGACGATTCGCGGAATCCTGGGCGGAACGAACAAGCCGCACACGCAGACGCTGCACCGGCTGGCCGAGGGGCTGGCCACGGCCGTCGACGAGTTCTTCCTCGATCCGGCCCAGCTCCTCTATCGGCGATTCGACCACCAGACCAACCCCGTGGTCGAAGAAGTCCTCGAGACGCTCGGGGAACTCTTCGCCGGCTGGACCGAGGCTGACTTCGACGAACTGCACAGCCGCGTGGGGACCGGCGGCCCCCTGACGTTCGAGGGTGCGGTCTCGGCCGTCCGAGAAATGAACCGCAAGCGAGAACTCCACGAGCGGCTGGACCTGCTGCTGGAAAGCAGCCACGCCGAATTGATCGGGGAAATGATCGATCTGGCGCATCGGCAGATCGTGGTCGAGCGTCCCTGACGCCATGGCGCCGGATCGCGGCCGTGCAAAAAGCACCACCGGCGAATGCCCTTTGCGACCCCCCCCCCGGCACTTCCTTGGATATCTTTCGTGCCGCCACGGAGTGTCGAGGTACGGGCCACCGAGTGGAGAAACGTCGGAACAGCCGGCGCACTTGGGAATGTCCATCTGGCCGGTCAAGTCGATTTCGAATCGTTACTGCTTGGGGCGCAGTCACTTGCGATCCCACTTGACCTCGGCGATTTGGGTCCGGCCCGGCAGCGGTTAGAATAGAGAGTACGGCGTCTGTTACCTTGGCAGGATCCTTGCGCCCCTGAAGTTCGGGAGCAACATGGTGGTTACCTCCAGAAATCGAGTTCGTCGGAACAAGATCCAGTTCGAGGCCGAAGGGTATCTGGAATTGGGAATGCCCGAGCACGCCCTGGATGCGTTGGCCCGGCTCGGCGATCCGGTCGGCTTCCACCCGGACGCGCTCTATCTGTGGGGCGAGGCGCTGCGGGAACTGGAACGCTACTCCGACGCGGTCATCCCGCTGGCCAAGGCCGCCGCGGCCGTGCCCGAAAACGTCCACGCATGGTTCGCCCTGGGATGGTGTTATAAACGCGTCGGCCGCGTGGACCTGGCCATCGACGCCCTGCAACGGGTGCTCTGCGTTGCCCCCAACGAGGCCCTGGTCCACTACAACCTCGCCTGCTACCTGAGCCTGCTGGGCGACAAGCCTCGGGCCTTGAAATCTCTTGCCCGGGCGCTGGCGATCGACCCCGACTACCGCCGGCTGATCGACGAGGAGACGGATTTCGAGCCGCTCCGCGACGATCCGGATTTCCAGGCCCTCTGTGCAGAAACAGAAGCCACGGGCTAGCTACTACTTGTATCGCGCCATCAGGCCGTCCATCAGCCGTGGCGAGAGGCGGTTGAGCCAGCAGAAGACCTTTCCCCAACGATAGGGGATGATCTCGTGCTTGCCGCGGCAGATCGCCCGGACCATCTTTCGGGCGACTTCCTCGGCGGTGACCGCCTTGTGCTGGGGCCAGGACGGCTCGCCGGTATGCTCGATGACGCTGTCGAAGAACTCCGTTTCGGTCGTGCCCGGGCTGACCACCAGCACGTCGATGTGGTGGGAGGTGAATTCGGCCCGAATCGACTCGCTGAAACCCTGCACGGCGAACTTGCTGGCGGCGTATTCGCTGTTGTGGGGCACCCCGCGATGTCCGAGGATCGAGCCGACGTTGACCACGATGGGCCTGGTGCCTTGCTTCAACAGCGGCAGGGCCAGTCGGGTCATTTCGACCAGGGCGAAGAAGTTGACCTCCATGATCCGCCGGACCCGTTGGGGGTCGGCGTCCTCGAACAGCCCCGTGGCCCCCACGCCGGCGTTGTTGACCAGGATGTCCAGCCCGCCGAAAGTCGCCACCGCGGTGTCGATGGTCTTCTGTCGCGTTTGGGGATCGGTAATATCGCCGGCGACGGTTTCCACGCGACCGCCTTGGGCGGTGATCTCGTCGGCAAGCTCTCGGAGTCGGTCCTCGCGCCGAGCGGTAACGACCAGTTCGGCGCCTCCTCGCGCAAGTTCCACCGCCAGCGCCCTTCCGATCCCGCTGGACGCCCCGGTCACGATCGCCCGGCTGCCTTGGATTCTACGTCTTGCCACGCACCGCTCTCCAGTCACCGATCACCCCCCGCAACGCAGTGCGGGGGCGTTTTGCTCTTTCGATCCCACTCACCACTCACCACTCACCACCGCTTCGGCCGAATGCGGGCCGTCGAAGCGATGGTTGCGATGGGGGCTCACGACCACGCCGTCTCCGCTGATCCGGCCGAGATACTTGTTGGGGATGCGGCAGTGGATGGTCACTCGCGTGTCACGGTACTTCTTCGAGAGGATCTCGGCGTGGGCTGCCAAATAGGCCAGCAAGCGGCCGTTCTCCACGCCCGTCTCTACGTCCACGTCGAGAAACGTCCGGCTCAGCGCGTCGCTGACGACCGAAGCCAGACGGGTTAGGCCGGAACCTCGTGCGGCGCTGATCGGCACCGCGTGGTCGTAACGGTTCAACAGACCTTCGAGCCGGGCACGGTCGGGCATCGCGTCGACCTTGTTGATCACCAGCAGCGTGTCCTTCTGCCGGATGCCGATCTCCTCCAACACCTTGTAGGCCGCACTGATCTGGTCGTAAACGGCCGGGTTGGCGCCGTCGGCCACGTGCAGCAGCAGGTCCGCCTGACGGGCCTCTTCCAACGTGGCCTTGAAACTCTCGATCAAATGGTGCGGCAGATCGCGGATGAAGCCGACCGTGTCGCTCAGCAGCACGGGTCCCCAGCCGGGCAACTGCCAGCGGCGGGTTCGCGTGTCGAGCGTGGCGAACAGGGCGTCCTGCGTGTGCGCGTCCGCGCCGGTCAGCACGTTCAGCAGCGTGCTCTTGCCGGCGTTGGTGTAGCCGACCAGCGAGACCGTCATCCGTTCGCTCCGCGCGGCCACCTCGCGCTGCTTGCGGCGTTCGATCACGTGCAATTCCCGGCGGAGGTCGCGGATCCGCTTCTCGACCAGCCGGCGGTCCTCCTCCAACTGCTTTTCACCCGGCCCTCGCAGACCGACGCCCTTCTTCTGCCGCGAAAGGTGCGTCCACATCCGCTTCAGCCGGGGCATGGCGTATTCGTGCTGGGCCAGTTCCACGGCGAGTCGGGCCTGGTGCGTCTGGGCCCGGCTGGCGAAGATGTCGAGGATCAGTTCCGTCCGGTCGAGCACCTTCAGCCCGGTGGCCTTCTCGAGGTTGCGCGTCTGGGCGGGGCTGAGATCGTTGTCGAAGATGATCACGTCGGCGTCGTTGGACTCCGCCAGCACCTTCAACTCCTCGACCTTCCCCCGGCCGAGGTAGGTTGGCCCGGCGGGCGTCTCGCGACGTTGGATCAGATGGCCGACAACTCGGACCCCGGCCGTCGTGGCCAGGCCTTCCAGCTCCAGAAGGGGCGGTTCGTGCGATTGTCGGTCCGGCAGCAGAACGCCGACCAGAACGGCCGCCTCGCTGGCGACGCTATCGGCGCGGTCGAGTTCATACACGGTAGACTGGTTCCTCCTGCGGTTTAGGGACACTTTATATTCTAAACGGTTCGCCCCGGAAAAGCCCCCCTCGGAACATGAAAATCGTCCGAGCACGGTGAAAAATCCCCCGAAAGAGGGCGCTTTCAGGCAGTAGGGTGGGCACTGCCCACCAAAACGCCAACACCTACTCGGCTTGCCAGACGGGTGCGCCAGACGGTGGGCGGTGCCCACCCTACGCGCTCGCCCCTGTTCGAACCAAGAACTTCGCTGAAGAACCGGAAATAAGCCGTCCGTCTTGGCATTCCCATTGAAGCAACCGCGACACGAAAACGCTGGAAATCGGTCGATCCATCGAGCAGCATTGCTCTTGAGCCGTTCGTCCCGTGAGAATACTATGCAGGCACGCAAACCCCCGCGAAAGGTGCCGTGCCATGAAACTGATCATCGCGATTATCCAGCCGAACCGTCTGGAGGCCGTCAAGGCCGCTCTGGCCGAGGTGGAGGTCTTCCGACTGACGGTGATGGACGTGCAGGGATTCGGCCGGCAGCGTGGACAAACCGAGGTCTATCGGGGACACGAGTTCACGATGAACCTGCTGCGGAAAGTGCAGTTGATGATCGCCGTGAACGAGGAGTTCCTCGAACCCGCCATCGGAGCCGTGATCCAAGGGAGCCGGACCGGCGAAGAGGGCGAAGTGGGCGACGGCAAGATCTTCGTCCTGCCGCTGGAAGACTGCATCCGCATCCGCACCGGCGAACGCGGCAGCCCGGCGATCTGAGCTGCATAGTAGCCGTCTCGCTCCGCGAGACGTAGATGCATCTCGTATCGTAGCCGTCTTGCTCCGCAAGACGTGGCTGCATCTCGCGGAGCGAGATGGCTACTATACACATCTCCACTTTTTTGCCGATTGCGAAAAACCTCCTCTTGAAATTGGGCCACCGCCTGTGTTAAGGTCGGGGCCTGTTGACGGTATCCGCAGAGCCTGATCCGCCAGGTATCCCAAGGAGCCCGACATCGGAACTTGTTCCGGCGTCGGGCATTTTTCGTGCGCCGAGCCCACCAGCCATGATCGCCCCACACGTCGTCGAGCAGATCCGGCACTTGTTGGCCGAGGGAAAACTGGCCCAACGAAAGATCGCTCGACTGGTCGGAGTCAGCCGGGGAACGGTTGGGGCGATTTCCACCGGAAGACGTCCCAACGACCTGTGTCGGCGGCCGGACGGCGACCACGCCGCCCTCGGGCAACCGACCGGGCCGCTGGAGCGGTGTCCCGGGTGCGGCGGCATGGTCGAGATGCCCTGTCGCCTGTGCCAAGCGCGAAGCCTGGCGGCCCGCTCGCCCTCGGTCGTCGCTGGGTTCATGCAGGCCGAGTTGCGATTGGGGCTGGAACTGCGGCCGAGGGAACGAAAGCGGTACGAGGCGATCCACGCGCGGAAGTTGGCTTCGGCGATCGAGTCGGATCAGGCCGAGGCGGACGACGCGCCGGACTTCGACGAAGACGAGTACGTCCTGACTCCGGCCGAGCTGTGGGACGCCTTGGGGTTCGACGACGAGGAGCCAATGATCGAGGGGTTAGGAGATAGGGGTTAGGGATTAGGACACTGTGGGTGGTTGAGAATCGTTCACAGGAAACGGCGGGCAAGCCCGCCCGCTAAACGTTGTTGTTATCACAATTCGTAATCCCCAGTCCTCAATCCCCAGTCCCCAATCCCCAATCCCCAGTCCCCAGTCCCCAATCCCTAACCCCTAGCCCCTCACCAAGGAGCCCCCTATGAATCGTTCCCTTTTCGGTCTGTTGCTCTACTGGATCGTGGCCGTGTTGGCGATCGTGTTGATCACCCTCTGGGCGGCCGGGCTGGCCACCGCGTCGATCGCCGACTGCATCGACGCCACTTGCCGAATCACGGCCAAGGACGGCGGACGCGGGACCGGTTGCGCGTTCGAGCGGTCGCAGGGCTACGTCTACGTCTTGACGGCCGCGCACGTGGTCGGCGACAGCCAAACCGTGCAGTGCGAGTTCTGGCGGGCCGGCCATCAGTCGAGCCCGCTGCCGGCCACGGTGATCCAACGATCGCCGGAGGCCGACGCCGCCGTAGTCGCCGTGCCCGAAAGCGCCTTTGGCGGCCTGGTCCCCAAAACGATCCCCGTCGGTCCGCGGGACTTCGTCGTGCGGCCCGGCGAGACGGTGACGTCGGTCGGCTGCGCGAACGGCACGTGGTCGACCGGTTTTCGGGGCCACGCGTTGGGCTATGAAGGCTCCGACCTGCACTTCGTGCCCACGCCGGCCAACGGGCGAAGCGGCTCGGCCATCTTCGACGCCGAGGGCCGGGTGATCGTCGGCCTGCTCCGCGCCCGAACCGGCGACGACACCCAAGGCATCGCCACGTCGCTGCAAACCCTGCATGCCGCGTTGGCCGGACAATCCCAATCTGAAATCCGAAATCCGAAATCACTCAATGTCCCGGGGGTTCGTGCCCGACGCCTGGTAGCGGGAATTATCAGTACCGCTTGCTGCCCGATCCACAATATCGCCAGTACGAGCAGGGGCGCGGGGAGGCCTACAACCAGGGCCGCAGCAATCCGTGGCCCACCTTGCCGCCGGCATCTCCTTCAACGCCGATGCCGCCGATCGATCTGGGCCCGACCAATCAGAGACTGGACCGGATCACCCAGTTATTGGAAGCAGCCGCCACGCCGCCTCGCGGTCCTGCGCTGCCGGATCCAGCCGGTGGCGACGCGGCCCGCGAGGCCGTCGAGGAGGCCAAGGAGGCGTCGGCCCAGGCGGTGGCCGAGGTCCAGGAGGAGTCGAGCAAGCTCCGCCAGTTCGTCGACACGTTGATCGGCGACCGCGGCACGCTGAAGGAGCGTTTCGACGCCCGGCTGTCCAAGGTCCAGGAAGAGCTGGGCGAGGAGGCCTCCACCCGCGAGATCGCCCGCGCGTACGTCAAGGACCTGGCCCAGGAAAAACTCTCCGACCCGACGCTGGGGCTTTCGGCCGGCAAGATCCTCGGCGGGGCGTTGGGGCTTTCGGGTCCCTTGGCCTTGGGCGTCGGCATGGGATTATGGTTCCTCTCCCGGCGGATCGGCTCGAAGATCGAATCCGGCGAGCCGCTGTTGATCCAACGGGTGGTTGAACGGCTGGGCGACAAGATCGACGACCTGAAGGACCGCGTCTCGGATGCCCGGTCCACCACCACCCAAGAACGAAAGGCTTGAGCGTGAACGTACAAGAGTGGGGGATCGTAATCGGCGTGGTCGTCTCGGCGGCGTTGGCGTTGGGCCCGTGGATGTTCATGGTCCACGCCAAGCTGGCGGTGATCGCCTCTCGGATCGACGACCTGGCCGAGAAGGTGGAGAAGGCCGCGGCGGCCAACCACCAGTTGTGGTCGCTTTACGCCCAACACGAAGCGAGGCTGGAAACGCACGACGTCCAGTTCTCGCACGTCGCCGAGCGATTGCAGGAGATCTGAGCGTCCTCGCACGCATGAATCGTACACATTCCAGTAAGGGTGGCACGCCCTGAGGAACGAAGGGCGTGTTGACCCGGCAATACACGCCCTTCGTTCCTCAGGGCGTGCCACCCGGCTAAACATCTTACTCCTGTACAACTCCGAACGACCCATCCCCATGAGAATACGCGACCGCATCAAGGAACTCCGCCGCGTGCAGGCCGGCCTGTTGAAGCCGCACCCGAAGAACTGGCGAACGCATCCCCAGCGCCAACAGGACGCCCTGCGCGGTCTGTTGGCCGAGATCGGCTACGCCGACGCCCTGTTGGCCCGCGAGTTGCCCGACGGAACGCTCGAACTGATCGACGGCCACCTTCGGGCGGAGACCACGCCGGAGGCGGAGGTGCCCGTGCTGATCGTCGATCTCGACGAAGCGGAGGCCGCCAAGCTGCTCGCTTTGCACGACCCGTTGGCCGGCCTGGCCGAATCGGACCACGACGTGCTGGCCGAGTTGCTCGCGGAAGTGGAAACCGAGAATGAGGCGGTGCGGAAGTTGTTGGACGAAATGCTCGTCGAGCCGGAGTTGCCGGCGGAAGGTGATCTGGAGGGCAGCCTCCCGCCGGAGGTCGACGTGCCCGAGGCGTTTCAAGTCGTGATCGATTGCCGCGACGAAGCCCAGCAGCAGGACGTGTATCGGCGGATGACGGCCGAAGGGTTCAAGTGCCGGTTGCTGACGCTTTGAGGAAATGACGAATGACGAATGACGAATGTCTAATGACGAATGTCTAATGACGAATGACGAATGACGAATGACGAAGTCCGTCTTAGACATTCGTCATTAGACATTCGTCATTCGTCATTCACGCTCGCAGGGATCTCGATGCCAACTCTAGACGTAACCGTTCAGTGTCCCGTCTTCGATTCCTTCCGCGTCCAGCAGGTCGCCGGGATGTTCGACGTGCCGCTGTCCGAAAGGGCGACGGAACATTTTGGCGTCGAAATGCCCGACCTGGGCGATGACTGGAAGATCGGGCTGATCGTCGGCCCTTCCGGCAGCGGCAAGAGCACGATCGCCCGGGAACTTTTCGGCCGGCGACTCTACCGGCAGCAGCAATGGCCGCCCGATCGGGCCGTGATCGACGGATTGGGCGAGCGGCCGATCAAGGAGATCACCGGCCTGTTCACCGCCGTGGGATTCAGCTCGCCGCCGAGCTGGGTCAAGCCGTACCACGTCCTCTCGGGCGGAGAGCGCTTCCGCTGCGATCTGGCCCGGGCACTGGCCGGCGGTGGTCGAGACGTGAAACCTGCCGACGACGAAAAGCAGATCATCGGCGGCGCGGACGTCGTGGCCTTCGACGAGTTCACCAGCGTCGTCGATCGCACGGTCGCGCGGGTGGTCTCCGCGGCGATTGCCAAGGGGATCCACGGCGGGCGGATTCGCTGCCGGTTCGTGGCCGTGACCTGCCATTACGACGTGGCCGAGTGGCTCCGGGCGGACTGGATCCTCGACATGGCCACCGGCACGTTCCAACGGAGGTGTCTTCAACGACCGCCGATCGAGCTTGCGATCTTTCGTTGCCGGCGTGGTGCGTGGGAAATGTTTAAGCGTCATCACTATCTGAGCGGTTCGCTGAGCACGGCGGCGAGGTGTTTTCTTGCCCTGTGGGAGGAAACACCCGTGGCCTTCTGCGCCACCGTGTCGCTGATCGGGCGGAAAGGCCGCTGGCGCCTAAGCCGCATCGTGACGCTGCCCGACTACCAGGGCATCGGGATCGGCATGGCGGTGGCCGAAACGGTGGCCGAGCTGCACCGCCGCGAAGGCCACCGGCTGAACGTGACCGCCAGCCATCCGGCCCTGATCGCCCATTGCCGCCGCAGTCCCCGTTGGCGAGCGGTGAGCGTGAAGAAGTCGGGCGGAGCAGACACCGGCCGGTTCGTCCGCGGCTACCGCGGCTCGGCAGGCCGGGCGGTGGTGTCGTTCGAGTACGTGGGGGGCTAGGGATTGGGGACTGGGGATTGGGGATTGGGGACTGGAGACTGGGGACTGGGGACTGGGGGTTGGGGGGATTGCGACAACAACGTTTAGCGGGCGGGCTTGCCCGCCGTTGAGATGCCTGGCTGCGTAGGCCGGAACAAGCGCAGCGCAGTTCCCGCGCATGACTTTCGTAGCCGGATTCCCAAGAATTCGGCCGTAACCCAGATTGCACGCGAAGGGGTCTGAATTCTTGCGAATCCGGCTACAAGAACCGCGTGCTCGGGCGAGTGAGTCAAGTATGAATTCGAGGAACAGATCGTGGCAGAAAGCGGCAGGAAACCGATTCTTGACGAGATCAAGAAGGCCCAGATCATCGCGATTCTCTCGGTGGGTTGCAGCCGGCGCACCGCCGCCGCATTCGTCGGCTGTGCTCCCGGAACCGTCCGCAATACGGCCGATCGCGACGAGGACTTCGCGAAGCAACTCCGCGAGGCGGAAAACAAACACGAGTTCAACTACCTCAAGAGCATTCGAAAGGCGGCCACGCAGGAGAAGTATTGGCGCGCGGCGGCATGGGTACTCGAACGCAAGTACCCCGACCAGTACGGCCGCCGCGGCCCCGAGGTCATCACGCTGAGCCAAATCAAGGACCTTTTGGCGCGGTTTGCCGAAATCATTGCGGAAGAAGTTCCCACCGACGAGCACCGCCGGAACATCCTCAGACGCCTGGAAGCCCTTTCCAACGACCTGAAAGGGGCGTCCCAATAACAGGACCGCGGATCATGAAACCTGAAGTCGATTTTGCCGACTGCGAGTTGGCGCCCGCGCGATTGAGCCAGTTCGTAGACATCTTTCACCACGAACTGGCCGTCAGGCACGGCTGGGCAACACGCTACCAGGCCGGACGAAACGGGGACGCCGGCTTGCTCGCCTGGGCGAAAGGGCATCTCCCCAAACACTTCGCCCGACCGCCCTCCGCGATGCACCGATGGCTCGGTCGCCATCTGGACAAGTTGCCGCACGTACACGGGGCCAAACTCAACGTGCTGGGACCGCGCGGCGCGGCCAAGTCGACGATGGCCACACTGGCCTTCGTCTTGCGGATGGCCGTGGAAAACCGCGAGCCCTACATCTGGATCGTCTCCGACACGAAACCCCAGGCCTGCGCCCACCTGGAGAACGTCAAGACCGAACTGCTCGACAACCGCCGGCTGGCCGAAGCGTTTCCTCAGGCCGTCGGCAAAGGGCCCGTCTGGCGAAGCAACTCCGTTACCTTGCACAACGGCGTCGTGATCGAGGCCTTCGGCACCGGGCAGCGAATCCGCGGACGACGGCGCGGGGCGTACCGGCCCACGCTGATCGTCTGCGACGACCTGCAAAACGACGGGCACATCCAGTCGGCCGTGCAACGCGACCGCTCGCGGACCTGGTTCCACGGCACGCTGCTGAAGGCCGGGACCCACCGCACCAAGGTCGTCAACCTGGCCACCGCCTTGCACCGCGCAGCGCTGGCCATGGAACTCTGCGAAACGCCGGGCTGGGTCTCTCGGGTCTTCAAGGCCATCGAACACTGGCCCGAAAACACGTCGCTGTGGCAGGAGTGGGAACGCATCTACACCGACGTGAAGAATGCCCGATACCGGCAGGACGCCCGGGACTTCTACGAGCGAAACCGCCAGGCCATGGACGCCGGCGCCGTCGTGCTCTGGCCGGAGGAAGAGGACCTCTACACGCTGATGTGCATGCGGGCGGAAGGCGGCCACACGGCGTTCGAGCGGGAAAAGCAGAACTCGCCGATCAACCCGGACCTGTGCGAGTGGCCCGAGACGTACTTCGACGAACAGATCTGGTTCGACGCGTGGCCGGAGAACCTGCAAGTGAAGACGCTCGCCCTGGACCCGAGCAAGGGCGGCGACGCCCGGCGGGGAGATTACTCGGCGCTGGTGATGCTGGGAGTCGACCGGCAGGGGATCCTGTACGTCGAGGCCGACCTGGCCCGACGCCCCACGCCGCAGATCGTCGCCGACGGTGTGGAACTCCATCGCCGGTTCTGCCCGGACGCGCTGGGCATCGAGGCGAACCAGTTCCAGGATCTCTTGGGCGGTCAGTTCGAGGCCGAGTTCCGCCGGCAAGGCATTCTCGCCGCTCGGCCGTGCCTGATGGACAACCGCACGAACAAACAGGTCCGCATCCGCCGGTTGGGACCTTATCTGGCCGGCCGGCGGTTGCGATTCAAGAGCGACAGTCCTTCCACGCGGCTGTTGGTCGAGCAACTCGAGGAGTTTCCCGTCGGCGACCACGACGACGGGCCCGACGCGCTGGAAATGGCCATTCGCCTGGCCGCCGACTTGTTCCGCTCTGCCACGGTCCGCGACGGCCTGGGCAGCCGATTGCCCGTAGGATAGCCGCTCGCGGCTTCGCGCTGACAACCCCTCACGATCCATCAAGCTATCCAGAAGGACCCTTACCATGAAACAGAACTCTCCTACCCACCAGACTGCAAACGGCACGCCCGCACAGCCGCCCGACCCGCGGCTGGTTCACCTTCACCGTCGGCTGTTCGAATCCTTCGACGAGCTGTGGGACGACTTCGTCGATCCGGCCGACGCGCTGTACGACCTGGACGGCACGCGCTGGAGCCGCCTGGGCGGCGAAGGCGTACGCGGCGCGACGTCCGTCGTCCCCTTCAACGACGAATCCCAACTCGCCGAGATCCGCGACCAGTGCCGCGCTTTGGCGCTGACCAACGAGTTCGCCATCAACGGACACGAAAACCGCATCAGCTACATCGTGGGCACGGGACACGCGTATCGGGTCGCGGGGAAGAAACGCGACGAGGTGCCCGAGTCGCTGATCCGCGATGCGCAGGACGTGCTGGACGAGTTCGTTCGGGCCAACCACTGGCAGAAACGGCAGCAGGAAATCGTCAGGCGGAAGGATCGCGACGGGGAGTGCTTCTTGCGGTTCTTCCACTCCGGCGACGGGACCGTGCGGGTTCGTTTCGTCGAGCCGGAACAGGTGGCCACGCCCGTCTCCCGCGCCGGAGATCCCGCGGCCGCCTTCGGGATCCAAACGGACCCCGACGACGTCGAAACGGCGATCGGATACTGGATCGACGGCCGACCGGTCGACGCCGCGGAAATCCAGCACCGCAAGTCGGGCGTCGACGCCAACGTGAAACGCGGGCTGTCGCTCTTCTATCCGGTGCGAAAGAACCTCCGCCGGGCAGAGAAACTGCTGCGCAACATGAGCGTGGTGGCCGAAATCCAGTCGGCGATCGCGCTGATCCGAAAACACGTCGCCGCTACCAGCGTCGGCGTCGAGCAGTTCGTGCAGAACCAGGCCGATCTGAGCGTGACCAGCCAGAGCACCGGCCGTACGAGTCACTTCCGCCGTTACGGCCCGGGGACAATCCTCGACGCGGTGGCCGGCACGCAGTACGAATTCCCCGCCGCCGGTATCGACGCGGCGCGGTACGTGGTCGTGTTGCAGGCCGAGCTGCGGGCGATCGCCAGCCGGTTGGTGATGCCCGAGTTCATGCTCACCAGCGACGCCTCGAATGCCAATTACTCGTCGACCATGGTGGCCGAGGGCCCGGCGGTGAAGATGTTCGGGCGGTTGCAGCAGGAGATGATCGAGGAGGACGAGGAGGTGATGTGGCGGGCGCTCGGCGGCGCGGTGGAGGCCGGCCGGTTGCCGCCGGAGACACTCACGTCGCTCGACGTCCGCGGGATCCCCCCCACGTTGGCGGTGCGCGACCGGCTGAAGGACGCCCAGGCCGATCAGATCCTGCTGCGCAACGGGGCCATGTCGGTCCAAACCATGGCCATGCGTCACGGCCTGGACCCGGATCGGGAGCGGCAGTTGATCGGTCGGGACGCAGTAGGTCAGGGCTTGCCCTGACGAAACGCGGTAGGTCAGGGCTTGCCCTGACGAAGGGGAGTGGGTGTCTTTCGATCTGTCACCGATCCGTCAGGGCAAGCCCTGACCTACCCGGCTTTCGATCCGTCAGGGCAAGCCCTGACCTACGGGGCGACTCCGTGGACAACCACGTCGCGGCTGCGGACTACCACGCCTATGGGTCGTCCGCGGTGACACCCTGTTGTCACCCCCCCTTCTGTTTTCTCTGGCGAGTTGCCGCCGGGATGACAAACAGTTGTCACCTCGGCTCGCTACGCTTTCCTCCATCTTTGCCCGCGTTCGTCGGGCCAAATCGATGATCCGTTCGGACTGCGTTCTGCTCGAGGTCGGAAATGAATCCGGCCGACGCCTCATTTCCAGGATGGATGCCGCCGATGCCGCCGGGATTCTGGCCGGCCCGGAGTCGGGCCGACGTGCATTTCTCGTATGGGGAAGAGGCGGACGTGTCGCGGGTTGCCCGGCGGCTCTTCGGCCGAAAGCTGCGCGATTGGGAGCACGCCGGTTTGGCCGGTGCGCCGGACGGCGCGCAGGTGGAGGTCGGCACGTACCGCGGCGGACTCCACCTCGACGTCAGCGATCCGGCGGAGAGCGGTTTTCGGGCGGTTTTTCTGGTCCGCGGCGCGGCGTCGGAACTGGTGATCGTGATCGACGCCTTCCACATCCACGTGGTCAACATGCGGAAGAAGGGGTTGGGATTGCAGATCTTCCATCGGCAACTCTCGAACGCCGAGCTTCTGGGCATTCGCCGGATCAAGACGATCGCCGGCCGGGGCGAAGACGAGAACGGCTACTACACCTGGCCGCGATTCGGCTTCGACGGTCCCCTGTCCGGGAAGATCAGGGATTGCCTGCCGCCGGGGTTCGAACGGGCCCGATCCATGTTGGACCTGATGGACTGCGAGAAGGGCCGGCTCTGGTGGCGAGAACACGGCGAAGCGATCGAGGTGACGTTCGTGGTCGCCGCCGGCAGCCGTTCGCGCGAGGTCTTCCGGCGATACGTTCGAGGCCGGTTCAGAAGCCTTTGCGCCGGAAAAAGAAAACCGTCTTCTTGTCCGTCCGTGGATAGAAGTGCTTCATGTCTTCCATTTTGATGAACATCCAGGGCCGCGCCACGGTGGTGCCGTTCTTGGTGAAGAGGACGTCGGCGGCGATGTAGATCGCCGCGTGGATGGGCTCCTGCTCTTGGCCGAGATAAATGACCAGATCGCCGAATTGCGGGTTGCCGTGGATGCGGTAGTAGTCTTCCTTTAATGCCTCGAACACCTTGTCGACGTCTCCAAACCGGTCATCGGGCTGCTCGGAGAAGAAGTTCATCGCCGTCCAATAGCAGTCCCGCTTGATCGTCTTGCCGTCGGGACGAGGGATCGGGTAGGTGTAGATCCGCTGTCGGGCGAAGGGCGGCAGCAACTGGGTGACGTCGAGGCTTTGCCGGCCGCCGATTCTCGAGAGCGAATCGAGGATCGGGCGCACCTCCTTGTCCCGCCCGCCGCGTCCCCAGTAGTTGACCAGCGACTTGACGTCCGATTCCTCGGACACCTCGAGCTTCAGAAGCATCGTCGATTCGCGCGTGAGCGCCCGGATCAGCGCGATCCTTTCCTCGGCCGACGGCAGCAACGGCTCGACGCTTCGCAGGTCGGAGAAGAAGAGGAAACTCGCGTCTCGATAAACCAGCGGGGTCACGAGTCGCTTCGTTTCCGGCAGGATCGGCGAATCGGCGAACCACGCTTCCACCGAAGTGCCGCAGAAACGAAACCCGTTGGCCTGGTCCCGGTTTTCGGCAAAGTGGTGCAGCAGCACGTACAGTTTCGCCCGGACCTCGGGAGCGAGTCCGAGAACGAGTTCCCGGCCGGGGGAAACGGTGTAGCCGTCGATGGTCGGATTCAGTTTGGCCTGCGAACGGAGGGCGGTCTGGATGGAATCGGGCAGTCCCAGTTCGATCAACTTGTCGTTCAACTGGGAGAGGGACATCTTGGGGAAATGCCAGGTCACCGCGCCCGAATTGTCGAGTTCCGCCTGCCAGAGGAGTTCCCTCGGTGGGGCGATCGTCATGGGGACGATTTCCAGCCGGCCCCACGAACCTTCGAGTATCTCGCCGGGCTGGGCCGCTACCGCCGGTTCTTGGGCAGGTTCCGCCGGCGCGGCCGCTTGGTTTTCCGGCCTTGGTTCCGGGCCTTCCCAGGAATGCATGCCCAGTCCCACCAACAATCCGAGGATCAGGATCGTCAAGACGGACAGCCACCATCTGGCCCAATGGGGCGCGGCGGCGGGAGGCGCGGTCTTCGTCGGCGGCAACGGCGCGTTGTCCGTGGTGTTCATCAACAACTCCCAAACCCCAAACCATAACTGGCAAACCATCGGCCGTGGCAACGGATCCTGCCGCTTCGTGCGGGTTTCCGCCGGAGCGGCTCCCAGACTCCGTCACCGCTGCGGCGAAACAGGGCGCTTCGCGAGGCCGGCTCAGAGGCCCTTGCGCCGGAAGAACACGGCTTCCTTCTTATTCGTCTGCGGATAAAAGTGCTTCATATCCTCCATCTGGATGAACATCCACGGCCGCGCTATGGTGGAACCGTTCTTGGTGAACAGCACGTCGCCGGCGACGTAGACCGCCGAGTGGAGGGGTTTCTGCTGTCGGTCCACGTAAAAGACCAGATCGCCGAATTGCTGGCCGCCGTAGATGCGGCGGTAGTTTTCTCTTAACGCCTCGGACACCTTCTCGACGTCGACGAACCGATCGTCGGGCTGTTCGGAGAAGAAGTTCATCGCCGTCCAAAAGCAGTCTCGCTTGACCGATTCCTCGTCGGGACGAGGGCTCGGGTAGGTGTAGATCCGCTGTCGGGCGAAGGGCGGCAGCAACTGGGTGACGTCGAGGCTCTGTGGGCCGCCGATTAACCGGAGCGACGCGATAATCGGACGCACCTCCTTGTCCCGCCCGCCGCGCCCCCAGTAGTTGACCAACGAATTGGCGTCCGATTCCTCGGACACCTGGAGCCTGAGAAGCATCGTCGATTCGCGCGTAAGAGCCCGAATCAGTGTGATCCTTTCCTCGGCCGACGGCAGCAGCGGCTCGACACTGCGCAGGTCGGAAAAGAAGAGGAAACTGCCGTCTCGGTAGATCAGCGGGGTCACGAGGCGCTTGGTTTCCGGTTGCATCGGCGAATCCCCGAACCACGCTTCCACCGAAGGGCCGCAGAAACGAAATGCGCTGGCCTGGTCCTCGTTCTCCTGGAAGCGATGCAGCAGCACGTACAGTTTCGCCCGGACCTCGGGAGCGAGTCCGAGAACGAGTTCCCGGTCGGGGGAAACGGTGTAGCCGTCGATGGTCGGATTCAGTTTGGCCTGCGAACGGAGGGCGGTCAGGACGGGATCGGGCAGTCCCAGTTCGATCAACTTGTCGTTCAACTGGGACAGGGACATCTTGGGAAAGCGCCAGGTCACTCCGCCGGAATGGTCGAGCCCGACGTGCCAGACGAATTCCATCGGTGGGCGGATCACGATGGGGATGATTTCCAGCCGGCCCCACGGACCTTCGCGTACTTCACCGGGCTGAACGTCTACCGCCGGTCTGTCGGCAGGTGCCGCCGGCGCGTCCGTCCGGCTCTCAGACCTTGGTGCCGGACCATTCAAGGAATGCAGGGCCAGCCCCACCAACACTCCGAGGATGAGGATCGTCAAGACGGAGAGCCACCATCTTGTCCACCATGGCGCGACCCCGACGGCGGCAGCGGACGGAATGCTCGCGGTCGGCTCAGAGACCTCGCGGTCGGAAATAGGCCGTGAGTTCATGGTTCGTCCGCGGATAAAAGTCCTTCATGTCCTCCAACCTGACGAACATCCACGGCCGTGCGGTGGTGGTGCCGTTCTTCGTGAAAACGATGTCCGCCGCGATGTAGACCGCCGCATGGATCAGTCCCCGATTGTCGTCGGCATAGAGGATCACATCGCCGAATTGCGGGTTGCCGAAAATGCGGTAGTAGTCCTGCTTGAACGTCTTGAACGTGCCGTCGGTATCGCCGAAGCGGTCATCGGGCTGCTCGGAAAAGAAGTTGAACGCGGTCCAAAAACAGTCGCGGCTGACCGTCGCGTTGTGGTCTTGAGTCTTCGGATAAGTGTAGATCCGCTGCCGGGCGAACGGGGGCAGCAATTGGGTGACGTCGAGGCTCTGCCGGCCTCCGATTCTGGAGAGCGACTCGAGAATCGGACGCACGTCCTTCTCCCGGCCGCCCCGGCCCCAGTAGTTGACCAGCGCCTCGATGTCCGAGTCCTCGGACACCTCGAGCTTCAGGAGCATCGTCAACTCGCGCGAGAAGGCCCGGATCAGCGCCATCCTTTCCTCCGCCGACGCCAGCAGCGGTTCGACGCTTCGCAGATCGGAGAATAAGAGGAAGCTGCCGTGCCGGTAAATCAACGGGGTCACGAGCTGCCTCGTCTCCGGCGAGATCGGCGAATCACCGAACCATTCTTCCACCGAAACGCCACCGAAACGAAACGCCTCGATCTGGTCGCTGTTTTCCGGAGAGTGGTGCAGCAACACGTACAGCTTCGCCCGGTCTTCGGGATCGAGTCCCAAGACGAACTCCCGGTCGGGGCAGACCGTGTAGCCGTCGATGGCCGGGTTCAGTTTGGCCATCGATCGAATGGCGGTCTGCACGGAATCGGTCAGTCTCAGTTCGATCAACTTGTCGTTCAGCCCGGACAGGGAGATCCTGGGGAAGTGCCAGGTCACGCCGCGCGGCGGCCCGCTTTCCGCCTGCCAGATGAACTCCATCGGCGGAAAGATCGTGATGGGGATGATTTCCAGCGGGCCCCACGGGCCTTCGGCCATGTCGTCGGATTCAGCGACAATCGCCGAAGACTTTTCCGAAGGTGCCCCCGGCGCAGCCGTTCGATCGGCCGTCCGCGATCCCCGCTCTTGCCTGGCACGCATACCGAAGCTGGCCACCAATCCGAGGGTCAGGACGGTCAAGATAGAAAGCCACCACGTTATCCACCGCGTCGTGCCGAAAGCACCCACGGTCGTCACGCCGTTGCCGACGGGAGGAGAGACATCATGCGTTGCGTTCATGCACAACTCCAAACCGACCCGGCATACGGACTCCCCGGCAAGGGGATGGTCGCGTAGACTCCCTGAATCTCTAGAAAAGTCTTGTCCGGGGGGAAAATACTGGCGGGATCGAATCTGTTCCGTCACTTCGCCTGGCGAAATCCGCCAAGCTTCTCGTCAAGGGCCTCAGAATTGATTCTACCAACACGGTGGGAACAGTACAAGGGCCATGAGGATTTTTCCCGTGTCGCAAAACCGACAATTCCTTCCTTTGTCCGAGAATCCCGGCGAAGTGCAGCCGGATGGTAAGTCCTTGACAATTAGGAGCTTGCAACGCCGGCCCCTTGGAAATCCCCGCTTTTCGATGACCGGCTCCGACGACGTCGATGCCGACGATCTGCCCGAAATGCAGCCTCCTCGGGCAGCGGCCGGCCACCGCGCTGCCGACCCCGAACGCCGAGCCCAAAGCTGCTGCCTCTTCGAACGTCGAGGAACCATCGCCGAGAACCGGAATCGAAATCGAGAATCGACGGCCCGCCGAGCAGGGAACGTTTGTCTATCATTTCCGCGCAGGGTGGCCCAAAAAGAGGACTTGAAAATCGCCTCGCGATGTCGTATGTTGTCGCCTAATGATCACGCACGCGAAATCACCCGGCAACGTGAAGAAAGTGGCGCAGCTCGAGGCGGCGCTGGCCGAGATGCTGGCCGAGTCGCTTCGGCGCGGATTCTTCGGCACCGCCGCGGTCGAGTTGAGCGTTCAGGACGGAACCATCCAGCACATCCGCCGCAGGGTAGAGCGGATCGAGAAGTGAATACCCGCCCATAAGACCATCTGACCGGTATCCGGCAGAGCTTGTCCAAGTACAGGTATCTGCAAGAGCCCACCACGAACCATCTCGGTTCCTGGTGGGCTTTTTTCGTTCCGACAACAAGATAAGGAAGGAAAGGCAATGATTGAAACACTCCAGGAGTTCGTCGACTCGCGCGGCGTGCGGATGCGGGCCGACCGCCAATCCGGCGTGATTCGGGGAGTGAAGATCCTCGGAATCAACTCCCGCAACGGCCGTACGTACCTGCCCGAGGCGATCTCCCAAGCCGCCGGGCTGTACGAGAACGCCAAGGTCAACGTGAATCACCCCAAGGGGAATCCCTCCGGACCGCGAGATTACCAGGACCGCATCGGCTCGATACGCGACGTTCGCCTCCGCGCCGGCGAAGGGCTCTTCGCCGACTTCCATTTCAACCCCAGGCACGCCCTGGCCGAACAACTCGTCTGGGACGCCGAGCACGCCCCCGAAAACGTCGGCTTCTCGCACAACGTGCAAGCCCGCACCTCGCGCCGGGGCGACCAGGTCGTCGTCGAAGCGATCACCAAAGTGCAAAGCGTCGACCTGGTGGCCGACCCGGCCACGACCGGCGGGTTGTTCGAGTCCGATCCGCCCGGCAAGGGCTCGGACGCGGCGATCGCGAAACCCTCGCTTGACGACCTGAAGCGGGATTACCCCGAGCTGGTCGAGTCGATCCGCCGGGAACGGGACGCCGAACTGGACGAGCTGCGGGCGGAAGTCGAGCGGCTGACGGCGCAGGAAGCGGCCCGCCAGAAACACCTCCTGGTGGGGCGGCTGCTGCGGGAGTTCGATCTGCCGGATCCGGAGACGGGCGATGCGCAGGCCGAGTCGATCGTCGGACGCCGCTTCCTCGAGTCCGTCCTGGCGGCGCCGGACGAAGAAACCATGCGCGATCTGATCGAAGAGCGGGCCCGGCTGGTCAAGAGTCTCGGCCGTACCCAACCGCCCCGAGACGCGGCGGGGGGAAGGCCCCTGTCGCGAGATCGGCACCTGGTCGACGCCGCCGGCCGATTCGACGCCCGGGCGTTCGTCGAAGCCATTACCTAGCACCCGGAAAACCTTGTCTGCGCGCTTTGCGTGCGGACGAGACGAATTCCGACACCTGACCCTGACTATCCAGGAGACCACGAGAATGAGTGACAAGATGCGTTGGCGATACGGGGACACCAACCCGGTCGTGGCGGCCGTCGATTCGGCGACGGTGATCGAAATCGGCGACCTGCTTTGGCAAGACACCGACGACGCCAAGCCGGCTTCCGGCCAGAGCGACCAGGGAACCGAGATGGGGAACCAGGAAACCTTCGCGGACAGTTTCCTGGGCGTGGCCATGCAGCGGAGCCGAAGCGGCGATACGGCTCCCATCCGCGTGGCGACCACCGGCGTGTTCGAGTTCGACTGCCCCAGCGGCACCTTCGAACTGGGCGACCTGGTCGGCGCCGACGAGAACGCTTCCGGCAACGCCCTGCTCGATCAGCAGGTCGCCGCCGTCGGCGGCAGCCAATACGCCGTCGGCCGGGTAGCCAAGCGGGAGCCCAGCGCGACCACCAGCGTGTTGATCGACGTCCGCTCCACCGTCATGACCGGCGGCATCGAAGGCAGCAGCCCCAGCGGCGTGTAGCTTCCATCGCCCAAATCTCGAATCACCCGAAAAAGGAGACCAGACCGTGAGAGCGATCAAATATCGCGAACTGAAACACATGTACGATGCCCGGGGCGCGGAGAAGACCGTCCGGCATCTCGACGAGGCCTTGCGACAAGGCCACTTGAAGGCGGAGGATTTCAGCATCCGCGAACTGGCCGAGGTCACGTTCGGCGCAGCGCGGGTCGGGCAGATGGATCCCCGCAGCGGCGGCGTCGGCCTGTTGGAATCCGGAGACGGCGTCGATGTGACGGCCTTTTCCAACATCACCGGGCAGATCGTCCAGTCGAAGATCATGGAGGCCTACACGCAAGAGGCCTTCGTCGTCTCGAAGCTGGTCGACACGGTGCCCACCCGGCTCGACGGCGAGCGGATCCCCGGCATCGGGCGGATCAGCGACGACGTGGCCGAGGTCCGCCCCGGCATGCCCTATGCCAACCTGGGGTTCGCCGAAGACTACATCGAAACGCCCCAGACCACCAAGCGCGGCTTCATCGTGCCGGTCACCAAGGAGGCGATCTTCTTCGACCGCACGCACCTGATCCTGCAACGGGCGGCCGAGGTCGGCGAAGTCCTCGGATTGAACAGGGAGAAACGCCTGATCGACATGCTGATCGGCGCGACCAACAACTACAAGTGGAAGGGCACCGACTACAACACCTACAGCGCCGCCGGAACGGGCGTCGCGCCGGACGGCGACTGGATCAACCAGACCACCGAAGAACTCGTCGACTGGACCGACGTGGACGAGGCCGAACAGCTCTTCGCCGATATCCTCGATCCCAACACGGGCGAGCCGGTGCTGGTCCAGACGACTACCGTGCTGGTGATGCCCGCCTATCGCCACGCCGCCCATCGCGTGTTCAACGCCGCCGAGATCACCTACACCGCGGCCAGTGCGGACACCGCCACCACGGCCGCCAACCCGTTGGGCAACTACCGGGTGGTGGAAAGCCGGCTGGCGTACCGCCGGATCATCGCTTCCGGCGAAACGGCCCCCGACGCCAAGAAATGGTGGTTCATCGGCGATTTCAGGAAGGCCTTCGCCTACATGGAAAACTGGCCGATCACCGTCAGCCAATCGCCGCCCAACAGCGAAGCCGAGTTCAATCAGGACATCGTGCTCCGCTTCAAGGCCAGCGAACGCGGCGCGGCGGCGGTCATCAATCCCCGCTACATCGTCAAGAGCACCGGTGCCGGCTCCTAGCCCTTGGAGCGACCAGGGTCCGGCCGGCCGGCAATCGTCGGCGGCCGGACCCGCCTCTCGCGCTGACTGGGGACTGGGGACTGGGGACTCGGGGCTCGGGACTAGGGACTGGGGATTGGGGGCTGGGGACTCGGGACTGGGGACTCGGGACTGGGGACTCGGGACTGGGGAAGCGGGACTGGGGAAGCGGACGGGGCCGCCACTCGAACCCAAACGCCATCCGTCGGAGTGCCGAACTCGACCCCGAACCCCCAGCCCCGAGCCCCGAGCCCCGAGCGCCGTCGTCCCCATATGAATGCGGTCACTACCAACACTCCCTTTACCGCGAGCGAAACACGCGATGGCCGACTTGAAACAGAAATACGGCGACAGCACGACGATCACCCTCACGCTGGCCTCCCTGGCCGACGCGTCGTGGCGCCAGGCACTGGCCGTGGACAACGGCAGCAACCTGTTCCTCGACGCCCTGCTCGGCGGCAAGATCAAGACGGGGACCGGCTCGGCGGCCGGGGATTACGTCGACCTTTACGTGGCTGCCTCGGCCGACGGCGGAACCACCTTCGGCGGCGACTGCTCGGGCAGCGACGCGGCCTATTCCGGCGAGTCGGATAACCTGGTTCACTTGGGCCGGGTATCGACGCCCGGTGCCCAAACCACGTTCGAATTCGGCCCGCTGAGCATTGCCGCGGCCTTCGGCGGCGTGCTTCCCCAGCGCTGGACGCTCGTAGTCGAGAACCGGAGCGGGTCCACGCTCGACGCAACGCCGGCCAATCACGACCTGCACTACATGGGCGTTTATCAGCAGAGCAACTGATGGCACGATCCAAGCCGAAACCACTGTTTCTGCGGCGGGGCCACTCGCTGGCGCAAGATTTGGTCGGCGCGTGGCTTCTTACCGAAGGGTGCGGCCAGACGGTCCGCGACGGCTCCGGTTTGGGCAGTCACGCGACGATGGTCAACATGCCTCCGGCAACCAGTTGGGTGACGAGTCCCTTCGGCCCGGCGATCCAACTGCCGGACAGTGCCACCGCCACCGACTGCGTCCAGACGGCGGTCGGGCTCGCCGACCTGAATCCGACCGGCGAGATGACCCTCGTCGCTTGGGCCTGGCACAACGGTTTCTCCAGCGCAACCAACGCCTATTGGAACATGGCGGCCAAGGGCTCGGTCTTTCAGATCGGGTTCGGCCTGTGTGTTTATCATCAGGCGCCGAACTTCACCAATGTCGATTTCTGGACCCGCGGCGCCGCTTTGACCGTTGTGGAAAAGCAGATGACCAACGCCGAGTTCTCGGCCTTCTGGCCGGCGGGGACCTGGAAGTGCGTGGCGGGTGTCTTGCAGGGAGGCAAGGGGCGGCTGTACGTCGACGCGGTGGAAGCGGCCTCGGAAGACAGCATGTCCGCACCGGGAAGCACGCTGAATCTACCCTTCTGCATCGGCGGATCGTCCAACGGACACGCCGTCGATCGTACGTGGCCGGGCAGGCTCGCCCTGGTGATACTCTTCCGGCGGGCACTGGCCGTCGACGAACTGGCCCGGCTCTACGCCGAGCCCTGCGTGGCGTTTCGGCCACGGCGGCGGACCGCTTTCGTTCATCGGGTGAGCGGCCCCTATCGAGTTGCTTCCGGCCAATGCTGGCACACCGGAGCCACGGCCGGGCAGACCTTCGGCACCGGACAAACGGCAGGACAGATCCATGGCTAATGTGGCTGACATCCACGGCGTCGCGCTGAAGAACAGCTCGGTGACGTTGCTCGCCCGGGTGGTCGGCAGCGACGGCCAAAGCATCGTGCAGGCCGATATCGCATCGGCCAAGTATTCCGTCTATCTGCTCGACGACCAGGACGCCGACGAGCGAACCTCCGTCAGCGGCCATGCGGACGTGGCCGTAGCGGTGGCCGATCTCATCTTCAATAGCCTGCAAACCGACGCGCTGTGGACGGTCGACGCCGTGGGCTACAACTTGCGGCACGTGCTCGACGTTTCCGCCAAGGCGGCCTTCACCGTCGCCGGCCGGCGGTACCTGGTCGAGTTCGAGCTGACGCCCGGCAGCGGGCAAGTGATTCTGGTCCGTTTTCGAGTCAACGTGATTTAGAGGTCCATCATGCCCAGCGACGCCGAACAACTCGCCACGATCAAGACCCAAACCCTGGCCCGGATCGCGGAAATCACCGCCCAGCCCAAGCCGACGTACCACGTCGACGGACAAATGATCGCCTGGGGCGACTATCTCAGACAACTCCAGCAAACCGTCGACTGGTGCAATGAGAAACTCGCGGGCGAAGAGCCGTTCGAGTTTTCCAGCCAAGGATATACATGAGACGTGTAGGCCGGAACAAGCGCAGCGCAGTTCCGGCACGGGGTTTTTGCGTGGCCTTTCCTCACCAAATGCCGGAACTGCGCTGCGCTTGTTCCGGCCTACCCCCTAACCCCTAACCCCTCAATGCCCCTCGACTTCGACCCATCCGCCGACTTCGCGAACGTTGTGGACGGCACCGAGTCGGTAACCGTTTGCCGGCGCGGCAGCACGCCCGGCTCACCCGGTACGACGGTCTCCCATGCGCTTCGCCGGGCCGTAACGACGCGGGAAGCAGCCGAAAGCCATGGCCGCTACACGGCCAGCGACGTGATCTGGCATCTGCCGGCCGAAGAACTTGCGGACGCCCCGCGGTTGGGCGACCTGGTGCTCGACGCGGACGGCCGGCGGTGGACGATCCTCGAAGTGCAATCGGCCACGTTGAGAACCCGATGGCGGTGTGCGGCGCGCAGTCTGGCGGTCGTCTACGGCCTGGACGACACCGTTACGATCCTGAAGGCCACTTATGTCAAGGACGACGGCGGAGCGGCCGAACCATGCTGGCGGCCCTGGAAGACGGGCGTCCGCGCCAGGATCCAGCCCGTCGCCACACAAGCCGGCACCAAACACCGCGCCCGGCAAACCGTCACGCAATACCGGATCTTCGTCGAAGAGGACCTCGCGCTCGACCACACCCATCGCATCCAAGGCCCCGACGGAACGATCTACCAGGTCACGAGCACCCAAGGCGCCGAGCGGATCGGGGAACTTCAGACGATCGAGGCCAAAATTAGCCCGTGGCCGGAAGGGGCGTAGGGTGGGCATTGCCCACCGTGGAATGAGAACAAGGCATGAGTACCAGCGGAATGCAGAACGCCGTTTTCTGTAGAACATGAACGTGGTGGGCGATGCCCGCCATACAAAAAAAGAAGAGAGTGGTGGGCAGTGCCCACCCTACGAAGAACCATGAACCTTGCCGAAGTGATCCACCAGCGTTGGGCGGCGGCCGGCGGGCTGAACGGCCTGCTGCCGGCGACGAGCGTCTACACGGGCCTGAGCGTCGATCCGGAGATGCCCTACGCCGTGATCTCCAAGCGGAGCGACCGCCCGATGGCCCGGCACAACGACGGCTCGGGAGTCGACGCGGTCGGCGTGCGGATCGAAGTGTTCCACGACAACCGCGACGCCGCCGCGACGATCGTCGAACAGGTCAAGACCACGTTCGACCGGACCGATTTCACGCTCTCCGGGTCGGACAAGGTGATCAACGTGCAGCGGGTCAACGACTCCGAGCGGCAAAACGACGACGGCGTGTGGCAAATGACGATCGATTTCCACTGTGCCGTTTACCTGGCACCGGGAGCATGAGATGAGTTTCAAAGCGGAAGTGAAGGCCTCGCTCGGTTGGAACTGGACCCAAGGGGCCACCGACAACGACCGGCTCGACTACGCCCGGCAACTGCTGGAAGGAAACGGCGACAACCAGGCCGAGGCCGTCTGGCACGCCGACAGCCAGACGCTGCTCGACGCCGCGTCGACCACGCTGGATTTGACGGCGCTGGAGCGGACGATCCTCGGCGACCTGAACACCGTGACCTTCCTGACGGTCAAGGCGATTCTGCTGGTCAACGAAAACACCGGCGACGGCGAACTGCTGCTGGGCGGCGCGGCGGCCGACGAGTGGTCCGAGCCGTTCGGGGCCGACGGGGATCAGCTCGCCGTCCCGCCCGACAGCCCGTTGCTGCTGGCCAACCGCAGGGACGGCTGGGACGTGGACGCCTCGAACAAGAACTTGAAGTTGGCCGCTTCCGGCGGCGAGGTGACCTACTCGATCGCCATCATCGGAACCACCACGGCCGCGGGCTCCAGCTCGGGGTCTTGAAAACAAGGAGAAGCACGAAATGGCCGTACTCAGCGGAAAAGACGGAACGCTGTACGTGGACGATGCGGAAGTAACGCCGGTGTCCAACTGGAAACTCTCCGTCACCAGCGACAACCCGGACTACGCCGCCAACGACACGGGCGGATGGAAGAAACGGGTCGCCGGCGTGAAGGACTGCAGCGGCTCGTTCGATGTGAAGGTCGGAGCAAGCGGCAACTGCCCGGTCGAGGAGGGCGACGCCGTGACGTTGAAGCTCCACGTCGACGCCACCGGCAACAACTACTACGAGGTCCCCGCGCTGGTCGACCGCATCGAAGTCGAGGTGGACATCAACCGCGGCCGGATCGTCGCCTTCGCCGTCGAGTTTTCCGGTAATGGTGCGATCACCCCCTATGGGATCCTCGCCAAGGCCGGAGCTTAACCGGCAAAGGAGGACGGGCAGCGGCCGCAAACAAACGTGGGGCACGATTTCATCGTGCCAGGCACGTTGAAAACGTGCCCCACAACACGCGCACGGCGCGTACAAGTTACGACGTAAGACTCCAATCCCCAATCCCCAACAATGCACGGTCTGAACCAACTCACCGCCGCCGACCACACGGTCACCATCGCCGGGCGGACCCTTCGGCTGAGCCCGTTGACGCTGGCCGATTACGGCGAGATCGAGAACCGCATCCTCGCCAGGCGTCCCGATCCGCTGGCCGTCGTCCGGGAGAAGTTCGACGGCTTGAGCCAGTCGCAACAACAGTTCCTCCTGGGCCGGGCCTACGATCGGGCCGCGGCGGCCCAACTGGTCACCGCCGAGGAACTCCGGCTCTGGCGCGACACGCCCGAGGGAATCTGCTATCGCTTCTGGCTGATGGTGCGAAAGCACCAGCCGGAGATTACCTTGGAAGAAGCTTCCGAACTGCTCCGGCAGGCGATCGACCGGCACGGCCCGGAAATTCGCCGCCGCATGGACGAGGTCAACGCCTTGCCGGCGGGAAACCCGTCCGGCCGGACTCGGCAGCCGGCGACGCGGACCCCCAGCCACCCTTGCCGTGGTATCGATGGGCCCGCGAGCTGAGTCTGGCCTACGGATGGACGCCGCAACAGATCGGCCGTTTGTCGATCGCCCAAATCTGGATCTACCTGACCGAAGCCTCCGGCCCGGGCGGACGAAAGCGGATGGCGCCGGCCGACGCCCGGACGTTGTGCCGCCTAAGGCAGCGGGACCGACAAGCGTGGATCGACCGAACGATGGAGGAGTGGAACCGTGGCAAATGATTTCGACCCGCAAGCAGCCGGCTCGTTCCCGGACGACCCCGGATCGTCGGACGCGACCGAGAGCCTGATCGACTCGCTGGATACCTGGGGACGATCCGTCGCCACCGTGTTGGAGGACACGGCCGGCCGCGCGCTGGACTCGCTGGCGACGTTGCTCGATGAGCAGAGTGCTTCGCGTGAGGTCCTCGATGAGCTGAAAGACGAAGCGGCTCGAAGCGAGCGTGCGGCCGGCGAAACCGAAGCCGCTTCGACGTCGCCTATCGAAACCGCTTCGCCGGACGGACTGGGCACCCAATCCATGACCCGCGGCGAGGCCGAACAGATCAAGGAACTTCGGAACCTCGGCGACAAGATCGACGCCCTGCGCGAAACCGTCGAGAA
>DATLAN010000339.1:0-40633 GCA_035527455.1 Thermoguttaceae bacterium | reverse complement strand
CACGAAGGCGACAAGATGTGAGAACCGACAACCCGAACCACCATCCCGGCTTCCCCCGAAGCCGCCCAAAGATACTCTGTTCCCACGGAATACGAAAAACGAAGCACGGCCTACAAGTCGGCTTCGCTTGTTTGAGGGCTAGTCCTTCGTTACGGCCGCGTATGTCGGCAACGTGATCGGCGCCTCATCCAGATCCGTTTTGATCCGAATCGTCTTCGCGATTTTTCCATCGTTTTCACCTGCGATGAAAGTGACCGCCACTAAGTGCAAGGACGCGACCGCATCCTCGGCCGGCGTTCCGAACTCGAAGCAGTCGCAGTCGGCCTCGATCGACGTGATGCGGAACGGTTTCTTGCCTCGTACCACAATCCTCTTGGTTACCTTTTGTCCCGGCTGCACGGTGCCCAGGAACAAGGACGCGGGGCTTACCGTGACCGCCGACACAACGCGGCCCTCGACCATTACCGGGATCTGCCTGGCGAGTTCGTCGTTGGTTACCAACATCAAGTGGTCTCTAAGGTAGCCGGTTGGCGAGGACTCGTCCAAGCGCACGCGCAGCTCATACGCCACTCGACTGCCCCCGCGAGTCGTCTCGACGGCCTCGCCGGAGAGATGTGGATTTGCACTCTTGACCTCCAGGATCCTCCAATCGCTACGGCGAGTACAACTCACGGAGACGGTTTTCCGAGCGCCCTCCCCTTGCTCGATTTCACCCAGTTGCACGGCCTCCGGCTCGACCAGCACATCCGGCCGAATATCGACCTTCACATGCAACTGCACTTTTGCATACGCGGGCTTGTCGAAGGTCACAGTGATGGTAGAACTCTGTGGGCCGGTAAACTTGTCGCTGTTGATGTTTGCGAGAATCGCGCCCTGCTCGTACGTTTTCAGCAGCGCCTGCTTGATGCCGGGCGTCGTGCAGCCGCAACTGACCGAAACACTGGCGACGTGCACCTCTTGCACGTAGATGTTCTTGAGCACGAACTCATACTCGGCCTTGGCCCCCCGGGCGATCGTGCCGAAGTCGTGGCTTTTCGTCTCGAACATCTTCTCGGCCCATTTTTGGGCCTGGACCGGTGACGCGAGCGGCACTACCACGGCGAAGATCAGGAGCGTTCTTCGAAGCATGGTTCTCTCGCGGCCCTAGAAACCGATGTTGACGAGAAAGACGTATTCCAACGAGAACCCCACGCCCAGCAGCACAAAGACCCAGCCGGTGACCATCCGGGCCCACCATTCGATCTTCGACAGAACGTTGTACGTCTTGCCCACCGACTGGGCGCTGTAGGCCAGCAGGAACGCGACCACGATGACCGGCAGCGCCGTGCCGACGCCGTAAACCAGCGGCAGGAGGATCGCCCCGCCCGGTACCGATGCTTCGGGAACCGAGATGCCGACCTTCCCCAAAACGCTCGTGATGGCGCCGGCTTCGGAACCCATCGTCAGGGCCAGTAGCCCGAAGAACCAGGCCGCCGAAGTCGGGCAGAACGAGACCGCAAACAGGATTCCCAGCAGCAACGCGCCCCAAATGCCCATGGCGTCGACCCGTTTCTGCATGCCCTCGCTCATCATCATCCCACCGGCGGTCACGGTAATCAGGCCCACCAGGAACATACCCAACAACAGAAAGATCGGCCCGAGGACCAGATGCATGTACTCCTGCAGGAAGAGAGACACGGCGGGGATGGACAGTGCGGTGGTCGTCAGCAGGCCGGCCAGCGCGAGATAGAGCACGCAGCGTCCCAGCGTGTAAAGCAGCCCCGCGTGGATCACCAGGCGCGGGTTCTCTACCTTGCGCCCGATGTAGGAGATCGCGGCAATGTTCGTCGCCAACGGACAAGGGCTGATCGAAGTCAGCACGCCCAGGTAGAGGGCGGCGACCATATAGAGCAGGTAGGTGACCATCGAAAACATCTCTCCGCCGTGTTCGGAAGCGCAGTCCACTTACTCTATCGGCGGCTCCGGCGCCGCACCGTGTCTCGGGGCGAGTCCGCGTCGGCCCGAGCGCTATTTCAAGTACGCTTCAACGTTCTCGCGGACATATTGGATGAACGCGGGCTTCTCGCGAACCTTCATCCAGATCTCCTCGAGGTCCTTGTATTCCTTCACCTTGTTCCCCGCGACCTTCACCACGATCAGGGTAGGCCCGCCGATCTTGTAGCCCTTGGCCAGGGCTTCGTTCTTCTTGTCCTGGAAGTCGACGTAATGGAACTCGACCGAGCCTTCCTCGATTTGCCTGGCGAACCCCTGCTTGACGGCCTCCTCGGAGTAGCTGCCCATCGCGAGGCAGGTCGGGCACCGTTGTGTCCGATGGAAGTACATCGCAACGACGCGATCGGCAGACGGGTCGGCAGCACGCGCCGTCGAAGCGAACATGGCTGCAAGCGAAACGACGGCAAGTGCAACAGCAGCGAAACGTTTCATCAGTTTCCTCCGTTCTCGTTGATGGGGGGTGACATTTCTTGTTGATGGGGGGTGACATTCCTCACTGTGGAACCGGAATCCCGGCCGGGCCGGTCGGAAGCGGCAACTCATCCGTCTCTGTGCCGGGGACCGGAATCGCCGGAACGTCGCCGGGCTGCGCCGGCTCGGGCTCCGGGGCGGCAGTTTTCAGCATTTCGTTGATTTCGTCTTGAAGATATGCGGAAAGGGCCGTTTTATCCTCCGCAAGCACCAGGACCCGGTCAAGGCGATTCCAGGCGTCGATTTGGCCGCCCTTCATTCGCACGAGCACAATGGTCGAAGTCACAATGTCGAAATCCTTCGCCTTGGGGTCCTTCCTGTAGTCGAGAACCTTCCAGACCATTTCGCCGTTTTCCAATTGCGAAGCGTATTCGGTGTTGAGCGTATCGTAGGCGTTCGATTCGGCGGCGAGACAGGTCGCGCATCGTTGGCCGTGGAAATAATAGACCATCAGGGCGTCGTCGGCCGCCCGGCTTGCGGTTCCTTCGCTCGCCGCTGCGATTCCGCCCTGCTTGCGAATCGCCTGAAGCTCCTCGGCAATCTGCGTCAATTGCGGCTCTAATTGCGAAGCCGTATGCGAATCCAAGGCTCGGACGATCAGCACCACGAGCGTCGCCGAAAAGAATGAGATCAGGCACACGGCCAAGGCATTCTTGAGTTCCATCCAAATTCTCCCCGTTACGCGGTCAGTCGCATCCGTCCGTGGGCGACGACTTTGTCTACGTGCTCCGGCGTGGCCGGTGTCGTGCCCTTTTCCATATCCAAATCGGCAAGCCGCACGTGCTCAAACTCCGTGAAGCCGGCCTCTTCGAGGGTCTTGCGGGAACAGTCCAGCGGACAGCCGTCGATGGCCAATATCGCTGACGCTGCTTGCGTGGTAGCCATGATGCTGCTCACTCGCCCCCCGACCCCGGCTAGACAGAACATCTTGCCGACACCCTCAGCGGTCAGCTTCCTCGCCGCAAGGTCCGAGATGTGGCCGACGTCCGCGGCCCCCGAGCAGGCGAAAATGAGTTTCGGCGCAGCGTCGCATGCACACTTGGGACTCTTGGTTTCATCCGCCATTTCGTCGTCTCCAGCGATGGCCCTGGTGAGTGGGCGATAGGGTCGCTATCGTCCTTGTCAGGGCGTTCTGCGAGCAAGAGCGACTTCGGCCACGTGCCGGCCGAGGTTCTTCGCGGTTGCTGCGCCGAATTCGTCCTTGCTTATGTCATCGCTTCCGTCGTTCCAGAGGCGGGCTCCGAAATGCCCGGTCGGACGCCCATCGCCGACGACGAGCATCTCGTGGCAGAACAACGCCGCCTGGACCGATTGGATAACCAACTCCTGGCCACCGCTACGGACGCCGCCCACCGCGACCACGCCGGCAACCTTTCCGGAGAGTGCAAAGTTGTTCTTGCGGAACATGCCGCAGCGGTCGATGAACGCTTTGCAGAGCGTTGTCATGTTTGCGAAGTACACGGGCGTTCCCACGATGATGGCGCCGACCATTGGATCAGACAGTTTGGCCGCCACCTCCGGGAAGTCGTCCGCCTGGCCGGCCTCCAGGGGAATCCCCGCAGCGAGTTCCGCAGGAATCTTCAGTCCGGCCAACTCGACAAGTTCAATCTCAATCCGCTCCGGCGCGACTGCCTTGGCGGCTTCAAGGCAGATACCCAGCGCCTGGGCCGTCGTCTTGCCCTTACGCGGACTGCACGCAACTGCGACGATCTTCAACGCCGAGTCGGGCTCGGTCCCCTCGGCAGCCAACGCGGAGAGGGCTCCCAACGACGCAGCACCTATGCCTACCGTGCCCAGAAAGCGGCGCCGAGATACATCGGTTTCCATGGCAATCTCCCTTGCTTGAAAGTGCGATTTTCTGAAACAGCCTCTGTCGAACGCGAGCTACGCAAGCAGCTTGGCGATCTCTTCGGGCGAAGGCACCTTGCCGACCAGTTTTACCTCGCCGTCGATCGCCAGGGCCGGTGTCATCATCACGCCGAAGCCCGTGATAACGTTGATGTCGGTAATCTTCTCCACGGTGGCTTCCACGCCCGATTGCGCGACCGCCACTTCGGCATTGTGCTTGAGCTTCTCGCACTTGGCGCAACCGGGCCCCAAAACCTGGATCAATTTCATGTTGCTTCTCCCTCATTCGAAGGTTCATTGTATCCGCGAACTGATCCTTACACAAAGAACCAGCCGAAAACCATCCCCACGAACGTGCTCATGATCACGGTCAGGACCACGAAAGTGAGCGTCTTCTTGAATCCGATCACGCTGTAGATCACCGCGATGCTCGGCAGCGACAACGCCGGCCCTGCCAGCAACAAAGCCAATGCCGGCCCGCGCCCCATTCCGAGCCCGATGAGCGCCTCGAGGATCGGGATCTCGGTCAGCGTGGCGAAGTACCACATCCCCCCGATCAACGAAGCGATGAAATTTGCCCCGAAGCTGTCGCCGCCGACCCAACCGGCGACGATTTCCTCGGGAATCAGGGCCCCGACGAACCCGGTCACCAACACGCCGCCAAACAAGAGCGGAATGATCGACTTCGAGAAGCTCCACGTCTGGTCCATCCATTCGGCGAGTTCCTCGCGGTCGAACCATCGCCACGCCATGGCCGCCACCGCCAGGAAGAAGACGCCGGCAAAGTACCAACGATGATGAAATACCCATGCCACCCATTGGTAGTTGTCGGGTGTCAGGTCTTCCTCCGAGGCGATGTCGCTGATGTCGAGCATGACCTTGGCGCCCTTCTTGCGGTCGCCAAGCGGTTCCTCGAGCTGAACCCGATAGGTCTCCGCGGTGCGGATCAGGACGGTCACGTGCATGTGGGTCCCGTCGGTCTGCTCGATGATGGTCTGGCTGGGATTGGCCCAATCGCTGAAAACGAGGAATGCAATCATGCAGACGAAGAACAGGGCCGTCTGCCGGAGGCTCCGCCTGGCCGGCGGCGGATCGGGCAACTGCATCACGGCGGCCGTTCGCTCTTCTTCATCCTTCCGAAAGACGACCGCCATGATCAGGCCGATCACGACGGCAAACACGATCGAGCCGATGATTCGCGCAATGCCCAGATCGAAGCCCAGCACACGGGCCGTCAGGAAGATGGCCATCACGTTGATTGCCGGCCCGGAATAGAGAAAGGCCGAGGCCGGTCCCAGGCCGGCCCCCACGCGATAGATGCCGGCGAACATCGGCAGCACGCTGCACGAACAAACGGCCAGCACCGTGCCGGAAATGGACGCCACGCCGTAGGCTTCCACCTTATTGGCCTTGGGTCCCAAGTGGCGAAGCACGGCTTCTTTCGAGAAGAACGTGGCAATCGCTCCCGCGATGAACATGGCAGGCACCACGCAGGCCAGGGTATGGTAGCGGACATACCACTGGAGCATGTGGAATGCCTCCATGATGGCATCCCGGATCTTCGGACTGGCGAAGTTCACGTAATACGCAAAGAGAAAGATCCCAACCAAGGTGGCCAGGATTGACATTTGTTTCTTGTTCAACGGGAGATCCCTTCCTCACAGCCGGCAAGCCACGCTGGGTTAATTGGCAAAATTGACAAATACGAGCCCAATAGGAAAAGGCCGTGCCCAAGAGCAGGGCCCTCCTAGGCGAGCAACTCCTGTTGACTTCGGGCGTTGCACGCCATGACGGATTCGATGCAGTCGAAAAAACTCAGGATGCACTTCATCCGGAGGCGGTAAAAAACCATCTGCCCGCGCTTCTCGTCCTCGACAAGACCGGCCCCCTTGAGGACCGCCAGATGCCGCGACACGGTCGACATGTCCGAGCCGATCATCTCGGTCAGTTCACAGACGCAGCGTTCGCCGGCCGTGGACAGTTCGTCCACGATCAGCAGGCGGGCAGGATGGGCCAGGGCCTTGATGATTCTGGCGCGGGCTTCGTACTTGGCTAATCTTTTCGTGTCCATTATTCTCTCGCATCGGTTTCTACTACTTGGTAGTTTAGCCAAATACGCAATTGCCTGTCAAGGGCAGTTTCTTGGCGACAAGGCATGCCCCCCTAATGCAGCGCCCTGAGGACACCATCTTTTACGGCGAGAGCTTCGCCCGGGCCAGTTTTCGGGTTCATCCGGCATTTGCGTACCTGGAAGGCACACACCAGGAGTACCGGTGCCTCTTCTCTGTTACCCGACCGTCATAACTCCAAGAGATCCAAGGGCTTCGGCGCATCGATGAACAGAGAAGAGACACCGGTACTCCCCAGGGAGAGTCGGAAGTAGGCTTTCGCCGGATGAACCAGTTTCCGCCCGCTGCACCAGGGGCATCGGAACCCATGCCGAACGCCGCCGAATCGCTGCGGTGCCAGTTCGGAACGGATCGATGCAGCGGCGTTCCCGATATGGTAGAATTGCCCCGCTGAAGGGTGGAGGTCGAGTTGGCAGGACGACACCCGGGGAGAAAGATCCGGACGAAGGCGGTGGTCGTGAGAAAGTGGCTGGCCGTGACGACGGCTTCCTTGACGCTCGTAATGAACGCATGCCCGTCTGCAACCGTCACGGCCGCGGAGCAGGTCGGCCTGGGGGTCTATCGTTCGCCATTCGATCTGGCGTTTGCGCCGGACGGGACACTGGCGGTCAGCGATCGGACGGCCGGGTCGTTGGGGATGATCGAGCAGGCAAGCGACCGGGGAAACGACCGGGCGGTTCGGGACATCAAGGTCGGAGAGCAGCCCGGCGGCGTGGCATGGTCGGCCGACGGGCGGTTCGCCTACGTGGCCGAGTCCATGGCCGGAACCGTGGCCCAGATCGATCGGTCCGGCCAGATCGTGCGGCGACTGAAGGTTGGACCGCGGCCCGTGGGACTGGCGGTGGCACCGCGTCGCGGTTGGCTGCTGGCGGCCAACACCGCCGCCAACACGGTCTCCGTGGTGCAACTGGCCGACGGCCGGGAAAAGGGTCGCATCCCAGTCCCGTCTACGCCTTGTTTCCTGGCGGTCACGTCCGACGAGGACCTGGCCGTGGTGGGCAACCGGCTTCCGGCCGGCGACGCCTCCGATCCCGCCGTCAGCGCCGTGGTGTCGCTGATCGACCTGCGATCGCTGAGCGTCGCGGCCGACGTCCGATTGCCGCCGAACAGCACCAACGTATGCGGCGTGGCCGTCTCGCGCGACGGACGCTGGGCCTACGTCGTCCACAACCTGGCCCGCGCCATGCTGCCCACCGAACAGATCGAATACGGCTGGATCAACGCCAACGCGATGACGGTGATCGATCTGCCCAAGCGGCGGCGCTGGGCCACCGTCTTGCTCGACCGGTTCAACGGCGGGGCGGCCAACCCGTTCGGCGCGGCCCTGTCGCCCGACGGCTCGACGCTGTGGGTCACGTTGTCCGGCACCCACCAGGTCGGCAAGATCGACCTGGCCCGGTTGCACGTGCTGTTGGCCAAGGAGTTGCCCGAGGGCACCGCCGACACCAACAGCGACGACGGGAACAAGTTGAGCACGGCGCGCGGCTCGATGGGCTACTCCGACACCTGGCAGATCGGCCTGGAGGATCCGACCAGCGTGGAATTGGTGGTCAGCAACCTGCCGGTGGAATACGGCCAGGGACGCTATCTCGGCGGCGTGTTCGTTCGCGCGGATCTGCCGGGCAACGGCCCCCGCTCCGTGGCGGTCTCGCCCGACGGTCGGGAAGTGGCGGTGGCCATGTATTTCTCGGGCACGGTCGCGCTGGTCGACGCGGCCTCGCTGAAGACCCGCGGAATCGTGGCCGTCGCTCCGCAGCCGCCCGCCGACGAAGCGAGGCGCGGCGAGACGATCTTTCACGATGCGGACTACTGCTTCGAGCAATGGCTGAGTTGTTCGACGTGCCATCCCGACGGCCGCGCGGACGGGCTGAACTGGGACCTGATGAACGACGGGATCGGCAGCCCGAAAAACACACGTTCGCTGGTCCTGTCCCACCGGACCCCGCCGGCCATGTCGCGCGGCGTGCGGCCGGACATGCCCGCCGCGGCGGCGGCCGGGTTCAAGTTCCTGCTGTTTCAGGAGCCCGAGGCCGACGCACTGCGGGCCGTCGAGGCCTATCTGCGGTCGCTGGCGCCCGAGAGGAGCCCGTGGTTGGTCGATGGCCGCCTCGGCCGGGAGGCCCGCCGTGGAGAAGCGATCTTCGACAGCCCGGAGGTCGGCTGCGCACGATGCCATCCGACGCCGCTGTACACCGATCTGCAGATGCACGACGTGGGCACCGGGACCGCTCCGGACGAGTCGGGCCGCTTCGACACGCCGACGCTCGTCGAGCTGTGGCGAACCGGCCCGTACCTGCACCACGGCCGCGCCACCGCGCTGCGGGAAGTGCTCACTACCATGAATCCGGACGAGCGACACGGCAAGACATCGCACTTGTCGGATGACGAGATAAACGCCCTGATCGAATACTTGCGGTCGCTTTGAGTCGAAAATGGGGACTGGCTCCGGGCCGTGTTTCGGTTCTGAAGTCACCAAGAATGTACGCCGGCCCGGTGCCTGTCCCCTTTTTCGACGCGATTCGACATCCGTTCCTCACGAACCCCGGAGAACCAACCATGAACGCGACCCTTCCACGAATCTTGTCCCGAATGTTTCTGGCCGGACTGCTACTCGGTGCTGCCGTGTTCGCCTCGACGGCGATGGCGGACGAGCAGCACCTGCTCTACGTCACCGTTCCCGACGGTGCCGGTGGGAGCAAGGGCCACGGGATCTACATCTTCGACATCGAGAACGATCACAAGTTCGTCCGGGCGATCGACATCCCCGACATGGGCGGCACGCGGGGCGTCTGCGCCAGCCCGGTCACCGACAAACTCTACTACGCCCACGGAAACACCAAGCTCGCCTGCATCGATCTTCGCACCGAGAAGAAGCTCTGGGAGAACGTCTATCCCAAGGACGAGGGCGGGTGCGACCGGATTCAGATCACGCCGGACGGCAAGAAGCTCTACGTGCCCTCGGGCTGGTGGAGCAGCGACGCTTACAACAAGGTCGTCGATGCGGCCACCGGCGAACTGATTACCAAGATTAACCTCGCCGACGCCGGCGGCTGCCACAACACGGTGATGAGCCTCGACGGCACGCGGGCCTACTGCGCCTCGACGAAGTACAGCTTCCTCACGGTGGTCGATACGCGGACCGACGAGATCGTCCGGCGCGTGGGGCCGTACATGGCCATGATCTGGCCCCATACGATCAACGGCCGCCAGACGCTCAGCTTCGCGAACGTCGATCACATCGTCGGGTTCGAGGTCGCCGATCTGGTGACGGGCGAGAAGCTCCACACGGTCCTGGTTCCCGGCCTCGAGGACCAGCGGCGCCGCTGCCACGGCATCGGACTGACGCCCGACGAGACCGAGGTCTGGGTGGTCGACCAGGACAAGATGCAGCTTCACGTGTTCGACGCGACGGTCATGCCGCCGGTATTCAAGCAACACATCGACACCAGCGCCAAGACGCACGGCTGGATCACCTTCAGCATGGACGGGCGCTTCGCCTATCCCGACACGGGCGACGTGATCGACCCGAAGACGAAGAAGATCATCGGCACGCTGACCGACGCCCGAGGCGAGCGCGTGATCAGTTCGAAGTTCATCGAGATCCACCTGCGCGACGGCGATCCGATCCGCGTGGGCCAACAGATGGGCCTGGGCCGCGTGACCTCCGTGTTGGGCAAATAGGAGAGGAATCTTGGAATGAAACCGGCCAAACCGTTCTGCTCGCTCGTATTCCTGCTTTTCATCGGTGTTGAAGTATTCGCCGACGACGGCAATCGGCTGGCGTACCTCGACGAACCCTGCGATCCGTACTACGTCGGGCGCAATACGGCCAAACTGATCACGCCGCAGTGGGTCGGCGAGCCGGGCGTAGAAGCCGTGATCGTGCTGGCCAACGACGATCTCCGCGACCCGGCACGTCACGAAGCCTACCTGCGGCCGATCCTCGAACGTTCGAAGGAAATCGACGGCCGGGCACCGGTCAGCCTGATGACCAATCAGGTAGATCCTAAGGACCCGCAGTTGCAGACGTGGCTCGATGAGGGGCTGAGTCTGGAGGCCCATACGTGGAGCCACCCTTGTCCCTGCTTGCAGGGAAACGATCTGGCCGCCGCCAAACAGACGTACGACCAGTCGGTCGATCTGATGTCCGCGATCCCCAATAACCGGCCGGTGGCGTATCGGATGCCGTGTTGCGACTCGATGAGTTCCCTCAGCCCGCGGTTCTTCACCGAGATCTTCAACCGCCGGACCGGGCAAGGCAATTTCCTGTCGATCGATTCGTCGGTGTTCATGGTCTATACGGCCGACGATCCCGAGCTGCCCCGGGAGTTGGTTCTCGAGCCGGACTCGACGGAACGGTTCCGCAAGTACGTGCCGAAGGATCGGATCATGGCGAACCTGATCGAGGACTATCCGTATCCTTACGTGATCGGCCGGTTCTGCTGGCAGATCCCCTGCCTGATGCCCAGCGACTGGAACGCCCAACACCTCAACGGCGTCTGCAGCCCGACGACGGTCCGCGATTTGAAGGCGGCGGTCGATGCGACGGTGATCAAGCGGGGCATCTTCTCGCTCTGCTTCCACACGCACGGCTGGATCCGCAACGACCAGGTGGTCGAGATGATCGACTATGCGGTAGAGAAGCACGGCAAGAAGGTCAAGTTTCTCACGTTCCGCGAAGTGTACGACCGGTTGACGAACAATCTCTTGGGCGGTCATCCGTTGCGGGCGGCCGACGGAGGGGACAACGGCGTCCGCGTGCTCGATCTGGACAACGACGGCCACATGGACGCGGTCATCGGCAACCAAACCACGCAAGAAACACGGCGCTGGGTGCCGCAAGAGGGCCAATGGATCACCGGCCATTTCCCCGTGAAGATCGTCGATGCCCGCGGCGACTCGCGACGCGACGATCTGGGCATCCGCTTCGGCGTGCTCCGGCCGGATGGAACGGCCAGCTTCCTGAAACCCAACGGCGTCGCCTGGCATTTCCAGGGCAACCGTTGGGCCACGCGGAATCCGAACCCCGGCGCCCCCTCCGGCACCGATCCTTCCGGCACGGACAATCGGCCGTATCGAATCCTGCGAATTCTCGACGTGGACGGCGACGGGACCGGCGAGGTCATCTACCGCGATCGAACCGGGTACATGCTGTGCCGATGGTCGTCCGAGCGGGATACGTTCCTGCCCGCCGCGCCGCTGCCCGAGGGCGTCACGCCGCTGGATGCCCAGGGCCGCGATGCCGGGTTGCGATTCGTCGATATCGACGAAGACGGTCGGCTCGACCTGGTCTTTTCCAACGCCCAGCGCTACTCGCTGCACCTGTTCGCCTCGATGGAAGAAGGCTGGTCGCCGGCGATCCTCGAAGGCAACCGCGGCGAAAAGGACCCGAAGGACGAACTGCCGATGATCGTCCGCGCCGACGGCACCAACAACGGCGCCTGGTTCAAGCATCGGCACATGTGGGTGCAGAACGAAGAGACGGGCGGGAACCTTCCCGGGCACATCGACGGCCGGCACTACACGCAGTTGCTCGACGCGGATCACCAGCCGCCCCCGCGGTCGCCGGAGAGTTCGCTGCGGTCGATGCTGCCGCGGCCGGGGTTCCAGGTCGAGTTGATGGCCGCCGAGCCGCTGGTGGCCGACCCGATCGACGTCGCCTGGGGACCCGATGGCAAGGCGTGGGTCGTCGAGATGGCCGATTACCCGATGGGGATGGACGAAGACGGGCACCTCGGGCTGCCGGAAAAGGTCGGCGTGCCCGGCGGGCGGGTTCGCTGCCTGGAAGACACCGACGGCGACGGACGCTACGACAAGTCGACGGTCTTCCTGGAGCCGGTCAATTTCCCCTCGGGCGTGATGCCGTGGCGAAAGGGGGTGATTGTCACGGCCGCCCCGGAAATCTTCTACGCCGAAGACACCGACGGCGACGGCCGGGCCGATCTCCGCAAAACGCTCTTTCAAGGCTTCAGCGAGGGCAACCAGCAGCATCGCGTGAATCACCCCCGCTGGGGCCTGGACAACTGGATTTATGCCGCCAACGGGGACAGCAACGGCATCGTCCGCTCGATGAAGACTGGCAAGGAAACCGACATCGGCGGACGCGACGTCCGTTTCCGGCCCGACGAGGGGCTGTTCGACACGGCGACCGGCCGCACCCAGTTCGGCCGCAACCGCGACGACTGGGGCAACTGGTTCGGCTGCAACAACAACAATCCCGGCTGGCATTACGTGTTGGCCGATGATCGCCTGCGGCGGAATCCGCACATCGCGGCCCCGCCCGGTCGCGTCGATCTGACTTCCTCGCGCGACGCCTATCCCGGCGGGCGCGTGGTCACTCATTGTTTCTACGACCAGCCGACTCCCGCCGAGGGCCAGCCCGGCCGCTGGACCTCGATCGGCGGCGTGATGGTTTACCGCGACGAGTTGTTCGGGCCGGCCTTTGCCGGGAACCTCTTCGTCGACGACTCGGTCTACAACGTGATCCACCGGATGATCCTCACGCCGCGCGGCCTCACGTTCCGCGGCGAGCGGGCCCCCGACGAGCGCCAGTCCGAGTTCCTCGCTTCGGCCGATCCCTGGTTTCGCCCCGCGACGTTGCGAACCGGGCCCGACGGGGCGTTGTGGGTGGTCGACATGTACCGCTTCGTGATCGAACACCCCGAATGGATCGACGACCGCCTGGAGAAAACGCTCGATCTTCGCAAGGGGCACCCGTACGGCCGCATTTATCGCATCTTTCCCGTGGGAAAGCGTCCGCGGCCCATCCCCCGGCTCGACCGGCTCGATACGGCCGGCCTGGTCGCGGCGTTGGACAGCCCCAACGGCTGGCAACGCGATATGGCCCAGCAGATGCTCTTGTGGCGGGCGGACACGGCGGCCGTCGAACCGCTGGAGGAGATGGCCGTCCAGAGCAAGCGAGTAACCGCCCGACTGCACGCGCTGTGTACGCTCGACGGGCTGGGCACGCTGCGGGCGGAGATCCTCGCCCGGGTGTTGGCCGACGAACATCCCGGCGTACGACGCCACGCCGTGCGGTTGAGCGAAACGCTGCTGGGTACGAGCCCCGCACTGGGCGAGGCCCTGTTGAAACTCCTCGACGACACGGACGCGCAGGTACGGCTGCAATTGGCCTACACGCTGGGCGAGTGGAAAGACGCCCGGGCCGGCCGGGCCTTGGGGAAAATGGCAGTCACCGCGGCCGACGATCCCTTCATGACCGCCGCGGTGATGAGTTCCGCCGTCGGTCACGTCCAGCAGATGATCGCCCAGGTGCAAGACGATCCCCGCCATGCGACCGCGCGGGCCCAACTGTTGCACAAGCTGCTGAAACTCTACGACGCGGTGGAGGCCGATCCGGGCGCGACCGCCGGACAGTTCGAGCCGATCCGCGTTCGGGCCGAAAAGATGCTCGGCGGCCGAACCGACGCCGAGTTGCAGGCCGCGCTGAAGAAGTTCGGACCCGTGGTCGAGACGGCCGGCGATCCGCGGCGCGGCAAAGAGATCTTCGTCGAGGCGACCTGTTCCACCTGTCACCGGATCGACGAGGTGGGCACCCGCATCGGACCCGACATCCGCACGCTGATCGACCGTTCGCCCCAGAACCTGCTGGTTGCCGTGCTCGATCCCAACCGCGCTTTCTTGAATCGTTTTCGGGAATACGTCGCCGTAACCTCCGACGGCCGGCAGTACGAAGGCATGCTGCTCGACGAGACCAGCAACAGCATCCTGCTGGTCGACGCCGCCGGCAAGGAGCGGGTGATCCTCCGCAAGGACATCGAGGAACTCGTCGACGTGGGCCGCTCGCACATGCCGGAGGGTCTGGATGGAAAGCTCGATCCGCGGAAGATGGCCAACCTGTTCGCTTTCCTCGGCCAGGGGAAGCCCACCCGCCGGCAGTTTCCCGGCAACGACCCCCGGGCCGCCTCGCAGGCCGACGACGGCTCCTTGCGGTTGGACGCCGTCGGTGCGGAAATCTACGGCTCGCGGATCGCGCTGGAGCCGAAGTACGGCAACCTCGGCCTGTGGTACGGCGAAGACGCGTACGCGCTCTGGCCGATCGAGATCACGCGCGGCGGGACGTTCGAGGTCTGGCTCGAGTGGGCCTGCGGCGACGAAGCGGCCGGAAACGGATTCCTGGTCCGCGTCGCCGGCCAGACCTTGCCGGGCAAGGTGCCGGGTACGGGAACTTGGGACCATTATCGCCGCGCAGAGTTCGGCCAGGTCGAGTTGCAGCCGGGCGACCACCAATTCGGCTTCCGCAGCGACGGGCCGATCTCCGGGGCACTGATCGATCTGCTGGCCGTCCGATTGATCCCCGTGCCGCCGGGCCGAACCGCACCGCCGCAGAAACCGGGCCCCGCACGCCTCGAACCGATCAAGCCCCAAGCCGATGGTTCGCTCCGGCTGGCGGCGCAGTCGGGCGTGGGCATCGGCCCGCGGATCGAGTACCTGACCGACGAGAAAGCGTTCGGCTGGATGACCGCGGCCGACTGGATCGAGTGGGACGTAGAGGTCGGCCGGGCCGGATTCTACGACGCCTACCTCGAGTGGTCGGTTGGCGATTTCAGCGCCGGCAAGCCGTTCGAACTGCGGATCGGAGAACCACGGCTCATCGGGGCGGTCGCCAAGACCGGATCCTGGAAGACCTTCCAAAGCACGAAAATCGGCCGGATCGAACTGCCCGCGGGACGGCAACAGGCCACATTCAAGCCGGGCGATCGGTTCGAGGGCGTGCTGTTGGATCTGCGGGAGATTCGATTGCTGCCGGTGAGGCGGTGAGTCCCCAGCGATGTTGTATGCGAAGCCGCAAGCGGCTGATTCGGTGGTCGATCGTTCCTGATTCCTAATTCCTAATTCCTAATTCATCATTCATACTTCCCCCATGTCCTACATCGACACGCACGTACACCTCGATCAGGAAGAGTTCGACGCCGACCGCGACGACGTGGTGGACCGTTTTCGCCGGGCCGGTGGAGAAGCGATGCTCTCGGTCGGCATCTCGGCCGCTTCGAGCCGGGCGACGCTTGAACTGGCCGAGACGCATCCGGAGATCTTCGCCGCGGTGGGCATCCAACCGAACTGTGCCGCCGAGGCGGCCCCGGACGATTGGGACCGGATCGTGGCCATGGTCGATCATCCCCGGGTGGTGGCCCTGGGCGAGACGGGCCTGGATCGCCACTGGGACTTCACGCCGCTGGATGTCCAGCGGGACTATTTCGACCGGCATCTCCGGCTCGCCCGGCGGCACGACCTGCCGGTGGTGATTCACTGTCGCGAGGCGGAGGCCGAGGTGCTGGCGATGCTTCGCGAGGCGGTCGGCCGCGGCCCGCTGCGGGGAGTCCTGCACGCCTTCAGCGGCGACGCGGCCTTCGCGGCGCAGTGCCTGGAATTGGGGCTCGATGTCAGTTTCGCCGGCATGGTCACCTACCGCAACAAGAAGTTCCAGCCGCTGCGGCAGGTCGCCGCCTCGATTCCCGACGACCGCTTGCTGATCGAGACCGACAGCCCCTACCTGGTGCCGCACCCGCTGCGGGGCAAACAGCGGCGGAACGAGCCGGCCTGGGTCGTCCACACGGCCGAGTGTCTGGCCGAGTTGCGAGGCGTGACCCTCGAAGAACTCTCCGCCCAAACCACGGCCAACGCCCGACGGTTGTTCCGCTTCCCGTAGTCAGCCGCTTGCGGCTTCGCCCCGCCGCACAACAGCCCGGACAACGCGAGTACCGCAGCGATGCTTCTCATGGGATCGGTCCTCGAAGGTCACATTCCATGCTGCTGGATTGTATAAGCAGCCGGAACGGACCTCAAATAACGGATTATCGAATATCGAACCAAAAGCGGTTCGACTCCAGTTTACCGGTGGGTCTGGCCGAATTACAGAAGGGGTAGCGGTGTGCGCGATCATCCGGGCAGCAGGTCCGGACGCCGGGCCGCGAACAAGGACGTTCAGGACACGCGTGGAAGGGATTCCTATGAAGCGACGGCATTTTTTCCGTGGAGCCGGATGGAGCTTGACGGTGCTGGGCACGCTCGGCCTTGCCTTTCTTGCCGGTGGATGTCGGGGCCGGCAAACGGCCCAGGTAATGCAGCCCGGCGAGGCCGACATGGTCGGCTCGCACGCGGCGGGAGCCGAGACCTACAAGCCGCTGATCGATACGGCCGTCTCGAACCTCTTGGCGAAGCACGCGCAGGTCGTTCAGCCGGCCGGATTCGGCGGGCCCGTCGCGGAGCCCCTGCGGGTCTGTTTCGTGGGCGTGGAGAACAAGAGCATCGAGGAGATCGGCGACTTCAAGGAACAGATCTACCAGCACATCGACACCTGCATCGTGCAGTCCGGCGTGTTCCGGCCGATCAGCCGGCGTTTCGTCGAGGCCGGGCTCGGCGAGGTCCGCATGCGACCCGACCAGTTGCTCATTCCCGACAACATGCGGGTGTTCGCCGACGTGATGGAGCGCCAGGGTCAGCCGTTCGGCTATCTGCTCTACGCGACCCTCACCTCGGGCACCACGCAGAGCAATCGGGACTACCAGCGCGACTACCTGTTGACGCTGGAGATGATCAACGTGCGTACCGGCGACTACACCAAGGAGTCCGCCCGGCTGAGCAAGGAATACAACGTCTCGGCGATGAGCAAGGTCCGCAGTTGGAATCCTTTCGAGTAGCCTGACGGCACTGCTTGCCGAAAACCGCACGAGGATCGCGACGATGTCTTGCCGCCGGAACGCTGCCGCCCGGGGACTTTGCCTGTGTGGATGGCTGACGCTGGCGTGCGGCTGTGCCACGCACGTCGACCACCTCCGCAAGCTGCGCGACGAGTTCTATGCCGGCGACCTGGATCGGGCCGCTGCGACGATCGACGGGCAATTGCAGCGCGGCGGCAGCGACGCCGACGTGTTGAGGCTCGAACGGTCGATGGTCGAACTCTGCTCGGGACGTCCCCAGCAGGCCGAACGCACGCTGCGCGAGGTCCGCGATCAATTCGACTACTTCGAGCAGAAGAGCCTCGGCGAATCGGTCCTGGCCATGGCCGCCGACGACAACCGGATCGCCTACGCGGGCGAGGACTACGAGAAGGTCCTCCTCCGCGCCTTCCTGGCGATGGCCAACCTGATGGGCGACGGCGGCGACGCGGCGGCCTATGGATTGCAGGTCACCGACAAGCAGAACCAGATCATTCAGGCCGGCTTCGACGAGAACGGCGAAAATCCCAAGCTTTCCTACAAGCGGGTGGCGCTGGGGGCGTACATTCACGGCGCCATGATCGAGGCCACGCACGCCAACTACGACGACGTGACGCGATCCTGGGCCAAAGTGGTCAGTTGGGAACCCGAGTTCGGCCCCGGGCAGGCGGATCTCCAACGGGCCCAGGCCGGCGCCCACAGCGCGCCCGGCCACGGCGTGTTGTACGTGTTCACGCTGGTCGGCCGCGGTCCGTACAAGCGCGAGGCGGCCGAAGTGCCCAGCAGCGCGGCGCTGCTGATCGCCGATAGGATCCTCAGCCACACGGCCGAGCACACCTTGCCGCCGACCATCGCACCGGTCAAGGTTCCCCAGGTGGTCCTGTCGGACAACCGGATCCGCACGGTCGAGGTGTCGGTCGGCGGGACGCCGTGCGGGGCGACGCAGACGATCACCGACGTCGGGCAATTGGCCGCGCAGCAATACGCGGCGGTCTATCCGCGGGTGTTGGCCCGGGCGGTCGTCCGCCGCGTGGTGAAGAAGGGCGCCGTGTATGCGGTCAAGGAGGCGGTCGATACGGAGAAGGGCTCGCCGTTGAACTTCGCGCTGGACGTGGCCGGGGTGGCCTGGGAAGCCAGCGAAGCGGCCGACACGCGATGTTGGGGCCTGTTGCCGGACAAGATCCAGGTGCTCCGGCTGGAACTGCCCGCCGGCGAGCACACGATCGGTCTGCGGCCGGCCGGGGTGACCGGTCCCCTGGGCGGCGAACATCCGGCCACGGTTCGCATCGACGACGGCCGCAATACTTACATGCTGGCGTGTTTCCCCGACGACAAGCCGGTCGGGACCGTGCTCACCAGCCAGTGCGCGGCGGGGTGGTAGTGGAAGTCAACGCGGAAACAGGCGCGGGGTGTTGTCTGTCGTCTTGCGCGTGCGAAACACCCCTTTGCGGCCCAGCAGACCCACGCGCTCGGTATCCGGTTCCAGATCGTAGCCGACCAGCCTCAACGTGCTGCGTCGGACGACACGGCCGTTGGGGTCCACTTCCTTCGAACTGTGGCTGATCACCCCGCCGGGCACGTCGGTCGAGGTGTACGCCCAGGTGGTGATGATTCCCTTGGCGTGCTTGTGGGTCGATTTGACCAGGGCGGCCGGCTTGATTTCCGCCAGTACCTTGCACGGCATATCGAGCGTCACCACGTTGATGGAACTCTCGCTCAACGTGTTCTCGCCTTCCGCGTCGGTCGTGACGCAATCGCGTCTCAAGACGTAAGGTGCCGTCGCGGCCGAATAGTAGACGGTGGTGGTCGTCTTGCTCGTCGGCCCGGAGAATCCCAGTTGGAGGACCTTGCAGGGAATCGTTCGGTCTTCGACAACGATCTCGCTGTCCTCCAAAGGCGTGACGTTCAGCCCGGAGGTGAGCAATCCGCCGTGGAAGCCCTGCTTGACCATTTGCGGTTCGGCCTCGAAGAGTTTACCGGCCACCTCGACGGCCACCTTGACCTCGAGGGTGACGCCGTCCTCGGAGATCTCCTTCAACGTGGTCGTCGTCTCGGTGACGCTGGTGCTGGCGACCAGGCCGTTCTCGTCGAGCGTTTCGGTCACGACGGCAACGACCTTCCACGCGCCGGGTTGAAAACGGCCCCAAGCGTGTTCCTTGGCGGAGATCTCCTGGGCATGGGCCGACGTTAAGCCCGCGCACAACGCCAGTGCAAGTGAAGATATCAAGATTCCGTCAAGCGGGAGTCGCACGTTCGCCTTCTCCGGTGGAGGAAAGGGGCGCCGCCACCATTTCAGGACAATGTAGCTTACGGCAAGCCGACTGGTAGATGGCCTCGGGCGGGCTGTGGCAGTTCTGCAAAAAACACCGATTCCCAAGCGTGCATTATACCGAGAGCAACCGCCGTGTTCACCCCGTGGCGGCGGCGAATCTCAAATTGTGGGGAAGAAAGGACCACCATATTGAGCCATACAATCCAGCTCGCATGGGTGTCATCCTTGCGCTTGCGTGGGCATGACACCCGCTGCGTCGGCGGAGCACTACGCGGTCGGATCGGCTATCTCGTTCTTGCCGCGATCCAGCGCCTCGAACGCCGCGACCAGTGAGACGTCTTGCCGGGGAAGGACGCTGCGGAGGTCCAACATCAGGCGATCTTGCTGCACGCGGCCCACGACCGGAGGCGTTCCCATTCGCAAAGCGGCCGCCAGACGGTCCACGCTCAGCCGGGCCGGCTTGACCGCCACGCACCAGGTCGCCAATTCCTGCGCGGGAAGCGATCCGCCGCCGAAGTACGTCACCGCGGCCACCGGTTCGGCCTGCTCGACGGCTTCGGTGGCGGCGATTTGCGGGGCCAGCCGCTCGGCGCGATTCTTCAGGTTGTCCTCCGACGCGGTCATCAACCGCAGCAACGGGATGGCCAGCCGGGCCTTCTCCTCGTCGCGATACAGACGCAGCGTGGCCGCCAACGCGCCGAGCGTCAGCTTGTCCACCCGAAGTGCCCGGGCCAATGGATGTTTTTCCACCCGTTCGATCAGGGCCTGGCGTCCCGCGATCACGCCGCACTGCGGCCCGCCGAGCAATTTGTCGCCGCTGAAGAGGATCACGTCGGCGCCCGCTTTGATGCTTTGGGCGGCGACCGGTTCGCCGCTGAAGCCGAACCGGCTGAAATCGATCATGGCCCCGGAACCGATGTCGTGGATAACCGGTAATTTGTGCCGGCGGCCGAGCGAGACCAGTTCCGCCAGTTCCACGCCGGCGGTGAAACCCACGACCACGAAGTTGCTCGGGTGGACCAGCATCAGTGCCGCCGTGTTCTCGCCGATGGCCGTGGCGTAGTCCTCCAGCCGGGTCTTGTTGGTGGTACCCACCTCTCGGAGCACGGCCCCGCTGGCGGCCATCACGTCGGGCAGGCGGTAGCTGCCGCCGATCTCGATCAGTTGGCCGCGCGAGACGATCACCTCGCGCCCGGCGGCCAGCGCCGAGAGCGTCAGCATGGTCGCCCCGGCATTGTTGTTGACCACCAAGGCGGCCTCGGCTCCGGTCAATTCTTTCAAGAGACCCTCCACGGCGGCCTTGCGCTGGGAACGCTGCCCCGTGACCAGGTCGAGTTCCACGCTGGCGTAGTCCCGAGCCACCGCCGCCATCTCCTCGATGGCTTCCTCGGCCAACGGGGAGCGGCCCAGGTTGGTGTGCAGCAGGATGCCCGTGGCGTTGATCACCGGACGCAGCGCCGGGGTCTCGCGTTCGGCGATCCGCCGTGCGATCCGCTCGGCCAGGTCGGACATGCTCGGCAGCGTCCTTTCCGACGCCGCGGTTTGCACCTCGTGGCGAACCTCTTCGAGCACCGTCCGCACGGTCGTCACCACCACGTTGTGGCTGATCTTCTCGACCAGCTTCCGCAGCGGGGGGCTGTCCAGCAGTTCGTTGACCGAGGGAATGGAACGTAGTGGGTTGGGTGACATGGCAACACCGATTCCGAGAGAGGATCGTTATGGGAAACCTGCGGATTCAGGCCGACCGCGGATCGTCGCAGGGCGGCCTACCCAATGCTAGCCCATACGGCCGCGTTTTGCCATGCCCCGGGGGCGATCCGGGCTTTGTGGCAAGACTCGTGGGGCGCGGATACGGCGAAACCGCGATACGCAGCGCTGCAGTACTAGGACGGCCGTTCCATGACCAGATCGACCGAGAACCGGCGAAGCGGGTCGCTCGACTTGAGCACCCCGGCCTGCCGCACCCGCAGGAGGTTGTGGATCTTGCCGTCCGGGGAAGCCGATTCATAGACGAACAGCCCCGGATCGTTCGCCGGCCGGTAAACGAATCGGTAGTAGTTCGTCAGCAGGGAGACCAGCTTTTGGGCGTCGCCGGTGGTGCCGTGGAAGGTGATCCGCTGTACCTGCTGTTTCGGGTTGAAGTAGTAGGTCAACGCCCCGGCCAGGTCCGTCGGGTCCGTTCCGGTGACCAGCGGCACGCGGTAGCCCTGCAATTGCAGGTGGGCCAGACCGGTGGCCACCTGCGGCCATCGACTCTGGATCCAGTCGGCCGTCACGTCGAATCGCAATACCTCGGCCAGATTGCTGGTGGGCGGACCTTCCACCGGAGGCGAAGCGAGTCCGTCGTCCCCGGTTGCGCCCTCGCCGACCATCCCCGTCGAGATCTCATTCCCGGTCGAGTACCAGGCCTCGCGGACGGCCTTCCAGACCCCCGGCACCGTGTAGAAAACGGCCGGAAAAGCCGCCGCCAATCCCAGACCGGCAACGCCCAGCAGAATCATTTTGCGCATCGCTCGATACTCCAACACCCTCGGGCCATCGATAAGGATCGGCGCGTCGGCCCGTCCGGCTTGCCGCTACCGAAGGCCGGCGACCGCAGATTGCCCAGCAAGCGCGTTGGAACCAATCCTCACAATTGTCACGACCCAAAAAGCCGCGACCGGTGGTCGCGATTCCGGGCGCGACCGGTGGTCGCGATTGCGTGATTTTGGGCGCGACCAACGGTCGCGGCTTTTTAGACTTCCGGCAGCTCGGCGATGGCCGCTTCGATCTTCTCTTGGGGATAGGCGTAGTCTTCCAGCTCGCCGGCCAGGAACCGGTCGTAGGCGCCCAGGTCGCAGAGGCCGTGGCCGCTGAAGTTGAAGACGATGCACTCTTCCTTATTCTCTTCGCGGCAGCGGATGGCCTCGTTGATCGCCGCGCGGATCGCGTGCGAGGTCTCCGGAGCCGGGATCATGCCTTCGGTGGCGGCGAACAGCAGAGCCGCCTCGAAGCACTCGATTTGGTGATGCGCCACCGGCTCGATGATCCCCAGCTTGGCTCCCATGCTGACCATCGGCGCCATGCCGTGGTAGCGCAAACCGCCCGCGTGGATGCCCGGCGGCACGAAACTGTGTCCCAAGGTGAACATCTTGATCAGCGGGGTGAGCATGGTGGTATCGCCGAAGTCGTAGCGGTACTCCCCTCGGCTCATCGAGGGGCAGGAGTGCGGCTCGGCGGCCACGAAGCGGATCTCTTTGCCGGCGATCCTGTGACGGATGAAGGGGAAAGCGAGCCCGGCGAAGTTGCTCCCGCCGCCTACGCAACCGATCACTACGTCGGGGTAGTCGCCGGCCAGTTCGAACTGTTTCTCGGCTTCCAGCCCGATGACCGACTGGTGCAGCATCACGTGGTTGAGCACGCTGCCCAGCGTGTACTTGGTGTCCTCGCGCATCACGGCCGCTTCGACCGCCTCGCTGATGGCGATTCCCAGGCTGCCCGGCGACTCCGGGTCGGCCGCGAGAATACTGCGTCCGGCTTGGGTCTCCTCGGAGGGACTGGGCGTGACCGACCCGCCCCAGATCTGCATCATCGAACGGCGGTAGGGCTTCTGCTGGTAGCTGATTTTGACCATGTAGACCTTGCACTCGATGTCGAACATCTTGCAGGCGAAGGACAACGCGCTGCCCCACTGGCCGGCACCCGTCTCGGTGGTCAGGCGGTTGATGCCCTGCATCTTGTTGTAGTAGGCCTGCGGCACCGCGGTGTTCGGTTTGTGGCTTCCCGGCGGGCTGTGGCTCTCGTCCTTGAAGTAGATCCGGGCCGGCGTCTTCAACTCCTTCTCCAGATTGGTGGCCCGAGTCAGCGGGGTCGGCCGCCAGATGGCCAGCACCCGTCGCACCTCTTCCGGGATCTCGATCCACCGCTCCTGGCTCACTTCCTGCTTGATCAACTCCATGGCGAAGATCGGGGCTAGGTCCTCCGGGCCGATCGGCTGTTTCGTCCCGGGGTGCAGCACCGGGGGAAGCGGCTGCGGCAGGTCGGCCTGGAGATTGTACCAGGCCGTCGGGATATCACGCTCACTCAACAAGATTCGCTTGGAACTCATTCGATTCTCCTCTCGCGACGAGACATGGAAGGGGCAACTTTTCCGTCGGGTCGGGCAACTCGACATAATATCGTCAAATCGGGGAACAGACTCGATTCTATAGCTTTTGGTCGGTTCTCGCCACCGACGAGAGGGTCGAAACGGCGGATTTGCCTCTCGACCACTCTCCGCCCTCGAGCGACCTCGGGCACTGGACAGCCGCTCCGCTGCCGGGTAGTCTGGGTAACCGAAAAGGACCGTTTCGGCCGCGGCCCCTCAGCCGGCTACCAAGATGACAAGGAGAAACCGTATGCCGATGAAGAAATTCATCAACGACCCGGGGGACCTCACCAGCGAGTTGCTGGAAGGTTTTTGCATCGCTTTTGGGGATAAAATCGCTCTGGAGTCCGAGAAGCTGGTGGTTCGAGCCAAGCTGAAAGATTCCGGCAAGGTGGCCCTAGTCACTCTGGGTGGTGCTGGACACGAACCGGCACTCAGCGGATTCGTCGGCGAAGGGGCGCTGGACATCAGCGTGGTCGGCGATATCTTCGCCGCGCCCGGCCCGCCGAAGGTCATCGAGGCCCTGAGAATGGCCAACCGCGACGCCGGGGTGCTCTTCATTGTGCTCAACCACGCCGGCGACGTGATGAGCGCGAACATGGCCATGGAAATGGCCGAGCAAGAAGGGCTCAACGTCAAGATGCTGTTGACCCACGAGGACATCGCCCCCGGGGCCGACGCGCCGATCGAAGACCGCCGCGGTCTGGTCGGCTGCTGTCCGTTGTACAAGATCGCCGGGGCGGCGGCCGAGGCGGGCAAGAGCCTCGACGAGGTCTACGCGATTGCCCAGCGGTTCAACGACAACATGGCCACGTTGGCCGTGGCGTTGAAAACGGCCACCCATCCGGCCACCGGCGAGGAGATCTTCCAACTGGCCGACGACGAGATGGAGATCGGCATGGGCCAGCACGGCGAGGCCGGCACCGGACGGAGCGCGATGATGACCGCCGACGAAACCGCCAGGATCATGATCACGCAGCTCGCCGCCGCCGTCGGTGCCCGGCAAGGCGATCGGCTGATGGTGATGATCAACGGCGCCGGGGCCACCACGATGATGGAGATGTGCATCGTCCTCCGCGGCGTGAAGAAGGTGCTGGATGAAAAGGGCATCCAGATCGCTTGTGCCCCGCTGGGCGAGTTCTTGACCGTGCAGGAGATGGCCGGGTTCCAGATGTTCGTGGCCAAGATGGACGACGAGCTGCTTCGACTTTGGAATGCCCCCTGCAACACGCCGGCCCTTACGGTCCGATAGAGTCGCATGTGGGGCACGATTTCATCGTGCCAGGCACGTTGGAAACGTGCCCCACGACGAGCAGTGGGGCACGATTTTGTCGTGCCAGGCACGTTGGAAACGTGCCCCACCAAGGCGATGTGGAGAAGGATTCGATGGCGGAAACGATCGGTTACGACGAAGTCGTGCGGATGCTGTCGGCCGCCGTGGAAAAGATCCGCGGCAACCACCGGCAGCTCTCGAAACTCGACTCGGCCACCGGCGACGGCGATCACGGCACCGCCATGAGCCGGGCGGTCGACGCCGTGCAGAAGGTGATCGACAACGACCCTCCCCGGGCGCTGAAGCCCCTGTTGAATAACATCGCCTGGGGCGTGATGGGCATCGACGGCGGCTCGACCGGGCCGCTGTTCGGCTCGCTCTTCCTGGGCCTGAGCGACGGCGTCGGTGACAACGAAACGCTCGACTGTGCGGCGTTGGCGGCGATGTTCGAGGCCGGCCTGGCCAAGGTCCAAAAGCAGTCCAAGGCCCAAGTCGGCGACAAGACCATGATGGACGCCCTGATCCCGGCCGTCGAGGCGCTGCGGAAAGCGGCCGAGGGGGACGACACCATCGACGAGGCGCTGCGACGGGCCGCCGAAGCCGCGCGCCAAGGGGCCGACGCCACCGCCGCCATGCAAGCGAAGTTCGGCCGCGCCAAGAACCTCGGCCAGCGCACCGTCGGACACGTCGATCCCGGCGCCGCCTCCACTGCCTACCTGTTCGAGGGCTTTTGCGAAGGAATTGGAGACTGACATCAAGAGAGGGGGCTCGGGACTGGGGGCTCGGGACTGGGGCTCGGGGGACGCCGAACCCAAGCCCCTAACCCCCAGCCCCCAGCCCCGAACCCCCAGCCCACGAACTACAATCGTTCATTAGAAAGGCATGATAAGCAATGGCTGACCCGACTGGTAACAAAGAAGGCAAAGACTACGGCATCGGTGTTCCCGTGAAAACGGAAGGCTTCTTCCTCAAGGGCTCCGGCGGCTACGACTGGGGTATGAGAGACCGCCTCTCGCGGATCTTCAATCCGAAGACCGGCAACACGGTCATGCTGGCGTTCGACCACGGCTACATCATGGGCCCCACGTCCGGCCTGGAACGCATGGACTTGACCGTCGTGCCCCTGGTCGAGCACTGCGACGTGTTGATGTGTACCCGCGGTGCGTTGCGGACTTGCATCTCGCCCACCTCCGGCAAGGCCGTCTGTCTGCGGGTCAGCGCCGGGGCCACGATCCTCCGGGAACTCAGCGACGAGCTGGTCGGCGTGGCGATCGACGACGCCATCCGCTGCAACGCCTCGGCGATGGCCGTGCAGGTCTACATCGGCAGCGAGTTCGAGCACAAGACGCTGGGCAACCTCTGCAAGGTGATCGACGCGGGCATGCGGCACGGGATTCCGACCCTGGGCGTCACGGCCGTGGGCAAAGACATGAACCGCGACGCCCGATACCTGGCCCTGGCCGGCCGGGTGATCGCCGAGTTGGGCGCCCAGTTCAACAAGACCTATTATTGTGCCGAAGGGTTCGAGAAGGTGGTGGCCGCCACGCCGATTCCGATCGTCATCGCCGGCGGAAAGAAGATCCCCGAGCCCGACGCCCTGAACATGGCCTACCAGGCGATCGACCAGGGCGCCTGCGGCGTGGACATGGGCCGAAACATCTTCCAGGCCGACGATCCGATCGCCATGATCCACGCCGTCCGCGCGGTCGTCCACGACGGCGAAAAACCGGACAAGGCCCTGGAGATGTATCATACGCTTAAGAGACAAAACGAGTAGAATACGGTTTTCATTGCAAGAACCGTTTAGCGGGCGGGCTTGCCCGCCGTTATTGACCGAAAATCGCAGCAAGCCACACGGCGGGCAAGCCCGCCCGCTAAACGGCTGGCTAAACGGCTGGCTAAACGGCTGATGGTTCCGGCTGTGTGCGTCATTGCCGGGCTGCACGTTGCGATACAACGAGAAAATGACCTTGCGCTGGAACACCCGGAGATCGCACCATGAACCGGTCCGTTTACGTTGTGGCAAGTATGTTCCTGATCCTGGTCGCCCTACTGCCGACATTACCGGCTCAAACCATCGACTTCGCCGACGTCACGCGTGAAGCCGGGCTGCTCGGGCCGATCGAGGGCATCATGGGGCACGGCGGGGCATGGGGTGACTTCGACGGCGACGGGCACCTCGACCTCTACGTGGGCGGATACGCCGATCGGCCCGACGACATGTACGCGCCCGCCCCCGGACCGGTCCTCAACCGCCTGTTCCGCAATCGGGGCGACGGGACCTTCGAGCCGGTCGATCAGGCCCCCGTGACCTTCTACGCCCGAACCAGCGGGGCCGTGTTCGCCGACCTGGACAACAACGGCACGCCGGAACTCTACGTCGCCAACAACTGCAAGGGCAACACCCGATTCGCGTCCGGCCCGCAACGCGAAGCCCAGCTCTGCCGCTCGATGCTCTTTCGCAACGATCGCGGCAAACTGGTCGATATCTCCGCCGGGTGCGGGGCGTGTCCCGAATCGATGGGCACCGCGCGAAACGTCGGCGTGTTCGACTACGACCGCGACGGGCTGCTCGACCTGCTGGTCATCGAGGACCGGTTTACCGCCAACCCCCGCTCGATCCTGTTCCGCAACCTCGGCAACTTGAAGTTCCAGGACGTCAACCGCGAGGTCGGCCTGCCCGACGATCTATTCGGGCTGGGCCTGGCGGTGGCCGATCTGAACGAGGACGGCCGGCCCGACTTTTTCGTCGGACACAGCAACCGGCTCTTCCTCAGCACGCGCGACGGCCGCTACGTCGAGCCGCCCGGGTCGCGAGAACTGTTCGCCTGGAAACCGATGCACGCCGAGGATTGGGCCTGCGGGGCCGCCTTCGGGGATCTCAACCGCGACGGGCGACTCGACCTGGTGCTGGGCATCCATTTCAAAGAGGCCCGCAATCGCGTTTACATCAACGAGGGGCTCGAGCGGGGCGTTCCCCAATGGCGCGACGTCTCGGCCGAGGTCGGCATGCCGGCCACAGTACCCACGAAATGCCCCCACGTCGAAATCCAGGACTTCGACAACGACGGCTGGCCGGACATCTACTTCTCCGCCGCGTGGCTCGACCAAGAGGGAAAGGTCGCGCCGCTGGTCTTCCGCAACACGGGCGTAAGAGACGGGCTGCCGCGGTTCGTGCCGCCGAAGACGATCCAAGACCCGATGGTCTACTTCTCGACCGGGCCCTCGGCCGATTACGACCGCGACGGACGCATCGACCTGTTCCTGGTCAATTGGTTTCGCGGGAACCACTGCCGGCTGATGCGAAACGTCAGCCCCCGGCGGCATTGGCTCGACGTGCAGGTGATCGGCCGGAGTTTCAACCGCATGGGCATCGGCTCGCAGATTCGCGTATATAGAGCGGGGCAGCTCGGCCAAGCCGACGGGCTGCTGGGTTTCCAGGAACTTGGCACCGGCTACGGCTACGCCGCCGGCCAGCCGGCCGTCTGCCATTTTGGATTGGGGGAGGTGAGTGAAGTCGACGTGGCGATCAAATTGCCCAACGGGAAGATCGTTACCAGTAAGTCATCAACCGTCGATCGGCGGCTGGTGGTGGAAGAGCCGTAGAGCTACGACGCCATGTTTTGTGACACTACCGTTTAGCGGGCGGGCTTGCCCGCCGTTTGGAATGCACCCATGACTCCCCATCATCACACGGCGGGCAAGCCCGCCCGCTAAACAACAACATTGGTTGACCGTTCCCAATCCCAAGAAGAGAAACGCCATGCACTGCACGAGAATCACACTGCTGCTTCTGGCCGCTTGGACGTTGCGCACGGCGACCGCCCAGGAACCCGACTATCCGCCACGTCTGCCCGGCGATGCGAAGGCCCTCTCGTTCAGCAGCCCTTCACTCTTGAAACCGCAGATCGCGCTCAAGCCGGGCGTGAAGATCGCCCAATCGCCGCCGACCGTCGATTTCATGTACTACGGCGGCCAGGATTACCCGGGCAACCCGTGGTCGGTCTGGGGCGACGGACTGGCCGTGGGCGAGAAGTACTACTCGGCCATCGGCGACCACAAAAGCCCGGAGGGTAACGCGTTCGTTTACGAATACGACGTCGCGAAGAAAGAACTCCGCCGCGTCGTCGACCTCCGCAACGTGCTCCGCCGTCCGCAAGGCCATTACACGCCCGGCAAGATCCACAGCCGTCTGGACCTGGGCAGCGACGGTTGGCTCTACTTCTCGACGCACCGGGGCTCCACGCGAATCGCCTCCGATCCGGCGGCCCATTTTCAGGGCGATTGGATCCTGCGTTACCACCCGGAGAAAGACAAGACGGAAATCGTGGCGTACGCCCCGCTGCCGATGCAGTGCATGCCCTGCGGCATGCTCGATTCCGACCGGCTGATCTTCTACGCCGGCACGGCGGACGGGCTCAACGAGAAGCCGTCGCAATTCCTGGCCTACGACGTTCGGGCCGGCAAGATCCTCTATAGCGACGCCCACGGGCCGCACCGATACATGATCTTCGCCCGATCGACCGGAAAGGTCTATTTCCAGGGCAGTTCGAGCACGCCGGGCAAGACCGAAGGGGCGGCACCGCTGGTTCGTTTCGATCCGGACCATCCGGGGCCGCCGGTTCCGATCCCCGCACGGCTCGGGCTGCGTTCGGCGACGTTGGAAACGCCGCAGGGATTCGTCTATACGATCGACCACGACGAACTCTGGTCGTTCGACACGAAGACAGAAAAGGCCCGGTCGCTCGGTCCGTCGGCCGTGGGGAGTGCGACGTACACCACGTCGATCGACGCCGACATGAAGACGGGCCGCTACCTGTATTACGTGCCCGGTGCCCACGGAAGGGCCGTCGATGACGGAGCCCCGCTGGTGCAATACGACCTGAAAACCCGCACGCGCAAGGTGATCGCGTTTCTGCACCCGGTGCTGTACGAGAAGTTCGGCTACATTCCCTTGGGCACGTTCGGCTCGGCGGTTTCTCCCGAGGGCGACAAGGTCTACATTACCTGGAACGGCAACCGGGGAACCGCCGAGGAAGATCTCCAGGGGAGGATCCGTTTCAACACCTGCGCGATGACGGTCGTTCACGTTCCCGAGTCGGAGCGAAAGCCCTAGCCGCCGACCCATGCTCCTGGCCGCCCTACTGACCGACGCCGCGAAGTGGATTCTCGTCGTCTGGCTGTTCGCGCTGGGCGGGGCCGTGGGGAGTTTCCTCAACGTGGTGATCTACCGGCTGCCGTCGGGCATGAGCCTGCTGCGGCCGCCGTCGCACTGCCCGGCGTGCAAGAAGCCGATCCGTTGGTTCGACAACGTGCCCATCTTCGCTTGGATCTGCCTGCGCGGTCGGTGCCGCGATTGCGGTGTGAAGATCTCGCCGCGCTACCCGATCATCGAGGCGGTCACGGCGGCCCTGTTCGTGGTGCTGGCCGTTGTGGAATTGGCGTCCGAAGGCGGAAACCTGCCGTCGCGGGCGGGTGAGTTGGCCCATGGCGGAGGCCGGCCGCTGGAACAACTCGGCTCGATCTACGGGTACCACGTGTTGCTTCTGTGTACGTTGCTGGCGGCCGTGATGATCGAGTACGACGGCCATCGAGTGCCGACGGGGCTGTTCGTTCCGGCGTGGATCGGGGGACTGGCCGCGCCGCTGTTCTGGCCCGCCTTGCACCCCGTGGCGACGTGTCCGGCGCTCGAAGGTCCGCTGGCCGGAGCAACCGACGGACTCGCCGGTCTGCTGGCCGGGCTGCTGATCGGGTGGCTGGTCGCCGGGCTTTTCGGGGCAAGGCGGAGGCGAGCGATGATTCTTGCCGCAGCGTCGGTGGGCCTGTTCTTGGGCTGGAAGGCCGTCGTCGTCCTGACGCTGATATCCGCGGCACTTCGCCAAAGTAGCCGTCTCGCTCCGCGAGACCAAAGTAGCCGTCTCGCTCCGCGAGACGAGGCTCCATCTCGCAGAAACGAGGCTTCATCTCGCGGAGCGGGATGGCTACAAACGCCCCCTACTTTCTGGCTTGCCTTGACGACCCTGGGATGGATTCTGGCCTGGTCATGGTTGGTGGAGAGTCTTCCCATCCTGGGGTAGGGGATGGGTTGCCCATCGTTTGGAATGAGTGTACGCTGATGGGAAGGAAGCCCGAGCGCTTCGAAGGAGTTCGAAGGAGTTTGTTGCATGACCGAAGATCAGGCCGCCGAGCATCTGGAAAAGATCGTCAAGTCGCCCAGCTACCGTGTGGCTTACAAGGACATGGATTTTCTGGCCAGTCCGCGACTGCGTCCCATCCGGATGCAACTGGAGCTGCTCAAGCCGGAGTTGGTGTTTCACGAACAGGGCGTCCGCTCGACGATCGTCGTCTTCGGCGGCACCCGGATTGTGGAACCGGCCGCGGCGCAGGAGCGGCTCGAGCGCGCCGAAGTCCGGCTGGCCGATACGCCGGACGATCCGCGGCGGCAGCGGACGGTGGTCCGGGCCCAGCGGATCGTGGACAAGTGCCGCTATTACGAGATCGCCCGGCAGTTCGCCGAATTGGTCTCCTCGAGCTGCCAGGTCGAGGGAAAGTGCGACTACGTGGTGGTCACCGGCGGCGGACCGGGGATCATGGAGGCGGCCAATCGCGGCGCGTACGACGTGGGCGCGAAATCGATCGGGCTGAACGTCCGCCTGCCGATGGAACAGAAGCCCAATCCCTATATCAGCCCGGAACTGTGCTTCCAGTTCCACTACTTCGCCATGCGGAAGTTTCACTTTCTGTTGCGGGCGAAGGCGTTGGTCGTCTTCCCCGGCGGGTACGGCACGCTCGACGAACTGTTCGACGCCTTGACCCTGCGGCAAACCAGACGGATGCAGGACATCCCCATCATCATGTTCGGCCGCCATTTCTGGGAACGCGTGATCGACTTCCAGTACCTGGCCGACGAAGGCACCATCGACGACGAAGACCTCGACCTGTTCCGCTACGCCGAAACGGCCGAGGAAGCCTGGGAGATGATCCGGCAGTTTCACCATCATTAGAAGGAACACGAAATGTCACTGATTTGGAAGCGTTATTGGATGGTCGTTCTTCTTTGTTGCCTCGCCATGGCCTGGTCGGTCGCCCCGGCCGCCGAGACGCAAGAGCAGCCGGCTGACGAACCGGCCGCCGAAGAGCCGGCCGCCGAAGAGCCCGACCCCTACGCCGTACCGGAGGGCACCCCGCAGGACCTGGCCAAGTTCATCGACGGCATTCTCGCCACGCCGCCCCCTGACGCCGAAGCCCGCAAGAAGGCCGTCGCCGCGATGCAGGAGGCGGCCGACAAGATCCTCGCCGGCAAGCCCGACGAAGAGGCGGCCGGAGCGGCCGTCCGCGTGAAGACCATGTTCGCCGCCTCGGCGGAGGAACTCGAAACACTGGCCGAGCAGCTCGAGAAGGCCGAGCTTCCCGTGGCCCTGCGGCAGGTCCGCAGCGCGTTGATCAGCATTCGTCTTCGCGGGGCGCTTCAAGGGTCCCGCGAGGAAGTCACCCAGAAGGTCAAGGAGGCGGTCGAGGAGGTCAAGCAATTCCTGGCCGAAGGACCGCTGCAGCCCAGCGACGTCGGCTTGGCCATGAACGTCGGCCGCATGGCCGAGATGATCGGCGATACCGAGCTGGCCGCCGACGCCTACACTTCCTTTGCCAAGACGTTGGCCGCCAGCGACGACGAGAAAATCGCCGAGATGGCCAAGAGGCTCGAAGGCGTGGTGCGGCGCCTGACCGTGATCGGACAGGAAATGAAGGTCGAAGGGACGCTGCTCGGCGGCGGAGCCTTCGATTGGGCCGACTTCGCCAAGGGCAAGGTGGTGCTGGTCGATTTCTGGGCGACCTGGTGCGGGCCGTGCGTGGGCGAAGTGCCCAACATGAAGAAGAACTACGAAGACTACCACGAGCTGGGATTCGAGATCGTCGGCATCAGCCTCGACCGCAGCCGCGAGGCGCTGGAGAAGTTCATCGAAGAAAGGGAAATCCCCTGGACGATCCTCTACAGCGACGACGAGCGCAGTCCCACGGTCGATTATTACGGCGTGATGGGCATTCCCACGATGATGCTGGTGGGTACGGACGGCAAGGTCGTTTCGATCCGGGCCCGCGGCCCGCAACTCCGTGCCGAACTCGAAAAGCTCCTCGGCCCGGTGGAGGAGGTGGAGGAAAAGGTGGAGGAAGAGGAAGAGAAGAAAGAGGAGTAACGCCCGATCGGAGTTTCGTAGGTCAGGGCTTGCCCTGACGAAATCGAGCAGCTTCGCAGCTCAGGGCTTGCCCTGACGAGATCGAGTAGTCGGTTGGGCAATGGTGTCAGCAAAGCCGTCAGGGCAAGCCCTGACCTACGCTGTCCAAGGGATCCGCAGATTGAAGACCGGCGGGATCGTGCTTTGCGGCGGGCGGAGCCGGCGGATGGGCCGGGCCAAGGCGACGCTGTCCTTCGGCCCGGAGACCATGCTCGCCCGCGTGGTTCGATTGCTCGGCGAAGTGGTCGAGCCGATCGTGGTGGTGGCCGCCGCCGACCAGGAACTGCCCGAGCTGCCGCCGGAAATTCTCCTGCTGCACGACCGCCGGCCCGACCGCGGACCGTTGGAAGGGCTGGCCGTCGGCCTGCAGGCGATCGGCGATCGGGCCGAGGCCGCCTTCGTGGCCGCCTGCGATTTGCCGTTGTTGAAGCCCGCGTTCGTCCGCCGGATGATCGAATTGGCGGCCGAGCATGATATCGCCGTGCCGCACATCGGCGGGTTCGACGAGCCGCTGGCAGCCGTTTATCGCACGAGCGTCCTGCCGCCTTCCGAGCGGCTCTTGGCCGCCGAATCGCTACGGATTGTCTACCTTTTCGATCATGTCCGCACGCGACGGGTAACCGTGGAAGAACTCGCCGGCGTCGATCCCCAATTGCACAGCCTGGCCAACATCAACACGCCGGAAGATTACCAGGCCGCGCTGCGGCAGGCCAAACTGCGTTGAAGCAGCGCAGGAAGTATAATGAAGGCTCCTCGGCAGAATTCGTGGGCGGACTCACGTCCGACATGCAACAGCAGAGTACCGGTGCCTCTTCTCCGGTCCCGTTTTTCAAGGCGAATCGATCAAAGTAGCCGCGGAATAGAGAAGAGGCACCGGTACTTGGTTTTTTCACCTCGAAATAGGATAGATTTCCAAATACGTCCTGCAATCTTGTTTCTGCACGATCGCCGAAATGGTAAACTGGAGGGCGTCATCCGCGGCTGTCCGATCCGGCGGTCGGAAAGGCCGGCCTTTGTCGGAAAATGGACCGTTGGCGAATAGAACAGTAGCCGTCTCGCTCCGCGAGACAAAGCCACATCTCGCGGAGCGAGACGGCTACATTGGAAACCTCGCGCGAAGAGGAGAACGTCACCATGTCTTCTGAAATCACCCGACGCGAAGCATTGTTGCGCGGCGTGGGCGCCGCCGGCGTCTTGGCCACCGGCCTTCACCGCGGCGCGGCGGCGCAGCAACCGGACGCCGCAGCGGAGCCGCCCGACAAATCGGATCAGGCCCCCAGCTCCCCGGTAGCCATCCGGCGATGTCCGTCGTTCGAGCCCGAAATCTTCCGGCAGACGCTCGACGCGGCGCTGGACCTGATCGGCGGGATCGGCGAGATGGTCCGCAACAAGACGGTCACCATCAAGATCAACCTGACCGGCATGAGTTGGGACGACCTGTACGGGATGCCGGCGTACGAGACCTACCAGACGCATCCGAACACGTTGGCCGCACTGTGTGCCGCGCTGAACGACGCCGGGGCCAAGCGGATCGTGGTCGTCGAGAATCTCTATTGGGACGTGCCCATCGAAAAGTCCCTTGTGGACGCCGGATGGGATCTGAAGATGATCGACTCGGCCGGCGGCCACAAGGTGACCTACGAGGACACGCGGAACAAGGGCTCCTTTCCGGGATACAGCCGGTTCCAGGTCCCTTGGGGCGGTTACATCTTCCCGGCCTTCGATCTGAATCAACGCTTCGAGAAGACCGACGTGTTCGTTTCGCTCTCGAAGCTCAAGCAGCACGCCTGTGCGGGCGTGACGATGACGATCAAGAACCTTTTCGGCATCACGCCCTGCTCGCTTTACGGCAACCAGGCCCCCAGCGAAAACCCGCTCTCGCACCGGACGAGCATTTTTCACGGCGGAAAGAAACAGGTGCCCGCCGGCGTGCCGGCCGAACTGGACCATGGGCAGCCGGCCCTTTCGACGGTCCGGGTGCCGCGAATTGCCGCCGACGTCTACGGCGCCCGGCCCGTCGACTTGACGATCGTCGACGGCATCCGCACGATCCGCGGCGGCGAGGGACACTGGAACCGAGACATCGGCCTGAAGGAACCCAAGCTGCTGCTGGCCGGGAAAAACGGCGTCTGCACCGACGCGATCGGCACGGCCGTGATGGGTTTCGATCCGCAGGCCCCGCACGGCACGCACCCCTTCCAAGGCGACAACCATCTGCGACTGCTGGCCGCTCAGGGAATGGGCACGATCGACTCGGATCGGATCGAGGTCGTCGGCGTGCCGCTCGACGAGGCGGTTCATCCCTTCGACCCGCCGCCGCCACGTTCGTAGTGACCGCATTCACGCGGTCTTTCCCGGACCGTGACGCGATGGAGACGCTCGAATTCGACAACGCCGTCAAGGAGGTCTCACCTTGCCCGCCGTTGCCTCGGCAGGAAAACGCCGCCGATCTGGTCTTCTCAGCCACAACCGCTCTTGCCGAACCGGAATGAGTGATGAAGAATACACTGTTGGAAGATCTCTGCTGAAGATTTCTGGATCGCAACGCCCTGGATTCGGGAGAGGTTGAATCGCCATGTGGTTGCTCCTGTTCAGCGTTCTTGGCGCGCTTCTGATCTCCGCTGTTTGTTCGTTGATGGAAGCGACCTTACTGAGCCTCCGGCCCAGTCAAATCGCGGCGATCTCTTCGCGGCGGCCGCGGATCGGGGCCCTCTGGCAGCGGATGAAGGGGGAGATCGAACGCCCGATCGCCGCGATTCTGATCCTCAACACGGCGGCGCACACGATCGGCGCGTCGGTGGCCGGGTCCGAGTTCAATGCGCTGTTCGGCGCCGACTGGATCTGGGCGTTCTCGCTCGTCTTCACGTTCCTGATGCTGCAGTTCACGGAGATCATGCCCAAGACCCTGGGAGTGCGGTACAACCGTCAGGCGGCCCTCTGGATCGCGCGGCCCTTGGCCCTGCTGGTTCGCGTGCTGTCGCCCGTCGTGCGTCTGGTGCGCCGGATCAACGCGCCCTTCGGTGCAGCGCGGCCCCAGGCAGAGAAGGCGCTGACCGTGGAGGAGATCACCGCCCTGGCCGGGTTGGCTCGCCTGTCGAAACAGATCAGTCCCCGCCAGGAGCAGATCATCAAGAGCGGGACCCGGCTGTCGCGCGTGAAGGTGCGGGCCGTGATGCGCCCCCGCGTGGAAATCGACGCCCTGGACATCGACACGCCGGCGCAGGAAGTCGTCGGCGCGGTCGTCATGTCCGGCTTCTCGCGCGTGCCCGTCTACGAAGGCAACCTGGACCGCATCGTCGGGTTCGTCTACATCAAGGACATCCTGCGGCGGCTGCACATGGGCTGGCCGATCGAGCTGGGCAAGATGCTGCGCCCGGCGCCGATGGTGCCCGAGACGCTCCCGCTCGACCGGCTCCTTCAGGTATTCCGCAAAGAACGCACGCAGATGGCGATCATCCTCGATGAATACGGCGGCACCGAGGGATTGGTGACGATGGAAGACGTGTTGGAGGAGTTCGTCGGCGAGATCTACGACGAACACCGCCGCGACGAGGGACAGGAGATCGCCCGCCGCGACGAAACGAGCTGGCTGGTCAGCGGCACGGCCAACCTCTGCGACCTGCTCGAAGCGGTCGGGCTTGCCGAGCTTCGTTCCGCCGCCCCGCAGGACATCGACACGGTCGGCGGCCTGATCCAGTGGCGACTGGACCGCATTCCCCAGACCGGCGACCGCACGACCTGGCACGGGCTGACGCTGGAAGTCGTCGAGATGGAAGGCGTACGGATCGACCGTGTGCTGGTGACTGCGCCGGGGGGGCCCCCTGACTCAAACTGTAAGCGGTGAGTGGAAAATGGGGACTGGCTCCGAGCCGCGGCAGATGCCAAACCTGCGGAAATACGCTGCCGGCTCGGTGCCTGTCCCCTTTTTTCCACGGCTTTTTCCACGGTGCCCCAGTGTCGCCGCCCGAAAAAGGGGACAGGCACCGTCGGCAACACGAATCAGCACTGCCATACCGGTGGTCGACGGAGCCAGTCCCCATTTTCGGGCTCCCGCACTTACAGTTTGAGCTGCTGACCGGTAGAACCGGCGAGAGCGGGCGTCTCCTATTGACATGGAAACGACTTGAAGATATGTATATAGGTATACTATCCGGTCGGATCTTGCTCTTGTGTTTCGCGCGGCGCGTATCGGGCGGGACAAGTTCTGGTCTTGCCCGGTCGTACGGAAATCGATATAGTCTCCCACCTACACGAGTGGGAAGGGAAGAACCATGGCACAGACTTCCTCGATCGAGTGGACTGAAGCGACGTGGAACCCGGTGACCGGTTGCACGAAAATCAGTCCGGGATGTGCGCACTGCTATGCCGAGCGGATGGCGAAGCGGCTTCGGGCCATGGGCCAGGTCCGGTACCGCAACGGTTTCCGGCTTACGCTTCAGCCGGACGTTCTGGAAGTGCCGCTGCGTTGGAAGCGTCCCCGCATGATCTTCGTCAACTCGATGAGCGATCTGTTCCACAAGGACGTTCCCCGCGATTTCATCGCACAGTGTTTCGCCGTAATGGAACAAGCCTCGCAGCACACCTTTCAGGTCTTGACCAAGCGTCCCCGGCGGGCAGCCGCCATGGCCGACGATTTGCCCTGGCCGAAGAACGTCTGGCTCGGCGCGAGCGTGGAGGACGCGTCCTGCGTCTCGCGCATCGACTGGCTGGTCGAGACGCCCGCCGCCGTCCGGTTCCTGTCCCTCGAGCCGTTGCTGGGGCCGATTCCCCGATTACCCCTGCGCGGCATCCACTGGGTGATCGTTGGCGGCGAGTCGGGCCCCGGGGCGCGACCGATGGACTCGAAATGGGTTTTTCAGATTCGCGATCGCTGCCGGGACGACGGCGTACCGTTTTTCTTCAAACAGTGGGGAGGCGTGCAGAAGTGCAAGGCGGGACGCGAACTCGAGGGACGAACGTGGGATGACGCACCGACACGGGAGGGCAGATTCGATGGCGAGCGATCGGTGGCTTGAACTCTGTAAGTCGGTAAAGGCCGATGATGGTCATTTCTTCGCGCAGACGATCATCGATTGACCGGCGTAGGCATTGTCGTCGGCGTAGGTGATTTCCGAGAATCCAGCGTCTTTCAATTGCTGGGCCACGTCGTCGACGGTCCACCGATTGAGCATCGGTGCCAGGGAGTGAGTGTTGATGCTTTCCACGCGATCGTAGTGGGCACGAAGCTCTTCGAACTTTCCGTTGCTTTGAAGATCGCGCCGGATTTGGCGGAAGAGTCGTTTGAGGTTGCTTTTCTTCTGCGGTCCGCTGATCCTGACCTCACCGCCGGGTTTCAACACGCGTCGCGTGTCTCGCAGACAGCGGGCGGGGTCCTCGAGGGAGTACGTGACGTTATTGAGGATCGCGCAGTCGAAGTAGTCGTCCTGCAAGCCAAACAGCGAATTGATGTCTTGCTTGACGGCCACCACGCCCGCCCCGTCGTCGTCCGATCGCAAGTACGGCTTACACTTCGAACGCAGCACGTCCAGCATGGCCCGGTTCGATTCGAGCGCAAACACCAGGCGTTCTCCGGACGAGTCGACCAATTGCTTGGTAATGTTCCCGGTTCCGGCGCCGAGGTCGAGAACGCGGACGGCGGGCGGTATCGCCGGGATGCAGCCGTTCTCACCGAGCAACGTGTCCAGCAGCTCCCGGTAGATCTTTGTGTTCCTCAGCACGGCATCGTAGGAAAGCGCGTATTCCGTCCACATCAGATCGGCGCGCAGCAGTCGGATCAAGTCGAGCCGGTACCTGATGTTCGCACCGGCGTCCTCAAAGGACGGTCCCAGAGTAACTAACCATCCCAGCAGAGTTCCATCGTCTTTGGGAACCTGATAGGCGCGTTTGATGGCCACGAGGCGATTGTAACGTTTGCTTGTGTAGCGGATCTCTTCCACGTCGAGCGGGGGCAAGTTCTTGGGGTCCGAAAAAGCCTCTACGGTGTGATCCAGCACTTCCTCGTAGTTGTCCAGGAAATAGACCCATTCGAGCACGCTCAAGCCGCGCCGGCCTTCCATCGTGCGGTCGAACGCGAGGCTGAAAGCGAAGTTCCAGTCGACGATCCTGTAGTCTTTGTCCAACAGATACATCGGCACCATGGGATCGGCACAGGGCGTAGCGTCGAAGGCCAGGGCGGCTTCGACGAGACTGAACGACGGAGCGTCCTTACCTGGAACCGGCTTCACCGCCGCGACGGCCTGACGCTGCTTGATATCCGATGGCACCTGTTTTTGAACGATTCCGGGAGCTTGGGTGGTGTCGGAAATGACCTTGATCTCGACGCCGAAGATCTCCAGTGCGAACTGGCGAAGGTTCGGGTTTTCGAGGAACACTCCGGAGATCAACATCGCCGCACCGAGAACCACCACCAGTATGCCGCACTTTTCATCGAACAGACTGCTGAGGCGGAAAAGAGGGGGGACGACGACGAGCCCCAAGAGCAGAATGCCCACGAGTATCAACAGATAATTCACGTTTCTGAACATGCCGATCGAGCCTCCTCGGTCTTTCGAGCCGTCTTGAGGCAACGATCCATCGCGATCACCGAATCTCGGATTGCCAGAAAACGGTCGGCTCGCATGCCGGGAATGGCTTGGAATCCGCACCGTCCGTAGAAGGCTTCACGGAATTCGTGGCAGGCAAGAAACAGGACTTCGATGCCGTAAGTCTCGGCCAGCGTCACCAGCGAATCGACCAGTACCTCGCCCAGACCATGCCCGCGGAAGTGTGGATCTACGATGATGCGGCTCACCTCCGCCTTGGACCTTCCATCCCGTACAAGGTGGCAGTAGTAGCCGGGAAACTCCGCAAAAGTCTTCAACACGTCGAACGGATGCGCGAGGTGTTGCGGATAAGAAAAATACCTGCGGAGTTCTGCCGAGCCTTGCCGGTCGATCAAAGAGTTGATCAAAGAAACGTACTTGGGGAATTCTTCGCCCAAACCGCGCACCAGGCGTCCGCATGCCACCAGAGTGTCGCCTGAAAAAAATCCCAGCGGCAGCGAAGTCCGGTCGGTGAAATCCAGCTCCCATTGACTCTTGGGATCATCCTTTTCGGGCGCCAGATAGCCACATTCCTTCCACACCCGATATCGAAGCGAAAAATAGGCGCCAAGCTCTTCCTCCGATTCCAACACGCGGGGGCGCACGCCACGGCGTGCACGAACGCGAAGAATCGATTTGCGCAAGGCGAATAGCAGATCCGAGACCCGGCACGTCACCGCAGGACTCTTGGTCAACAAAGACGCGGAGGGAAAATCCGCTCTCAGGTTGCCCCACTGCGGTGCGTGTACGATCACCTCGACCCGCGACAACCCGGCTTCCTCCAGGATTCCCTCGGTCTGCTGCCGTTCCACCCCGATGGTCAGGAGGATACTCTCACCGGGACGCCGTTGAATTTCGGTGACTGCGGCGTCGAGGTGTAAGGCGTCAATTAGCCCTCAAACAAGCGAAGCCGACTTGTAGGCCGTGCTTCGTTTTTCGTATTCCGTGGGAACAGAGTATCTTTGGGCGGCTTCGGGGGAAGCCGGGATGGTGGTTCGGGTTGTCGGTTCTCACATCTTGTCGCCTTCGTG
>DATLAN010000338.1:0-11493 GCA_035527455.1 Thermoguttaceae bacterium | reverse complement strand
AGCACCCGCATCACCTCCTCGGTCGGCACGTCGTAGCGGTCCTCAACCACGATCAAGCTGACGAGATTGTCGATGTAGGGAAGATGCCTTCCGTCGAATCGATCGACCGATACAGTGCCGCCGGCAGCGAAGGACGCTGTGCCGCCGGCAGCGAAGGACGCTGTGCCGCCGGCAGCGAGGGACGCTGTGCCGTACGCGCCGAGCGACTGGAGGTGCGCGCGGGCCTTGGCGACTTGATCGGCGTCGCTGTCAAGGCCGTGTACGAGATAGCCGTCGCCGGCGCACAGGGCAGCGGTAAGCTGCCCGTCGCCGCAGCCGAGGTGGACGATCAACCCGCCTTGGACGCCCGTATCGGCAAGAATGCGGCCGGCCAAATCGCGCGGGTGGGCATCGGAAGCTTCGGCACCGGGGCAAATCAAGCATGCCTGGCAGCAAATCACCAGAAGAGGCAGAATATGGGAACCACTCGGACGATTGCGGGAAAGCATGGTCGAGTCTCGCTTTCTGTTGAACTTCTTGATCGGTGATACGGTTTGGCCGCTTAGCCCGGATTATTCATAGGCTTGTAGCTACGTTCGCCAGAACGTGGAGCGTGCCCAAGGGTTACGACCACGTTCTGGCGAACGTGGCTACGGCAGTGTGGCGCGCCCGTCAGTTCACCGGTTTGCCCAGCCTCTTGCGCACCTTCCGGCTCACCTGCGTGGCGATGAGCAGTGTCAGGAAGAAGGGAATCGTCAGCACGGCCCTGGCCTTCACGCGCCAATGCAAGATCCTCGCCAGCTTGGTCACCACGCGTGCCACCTGCAGAGGGCTGTAGAATCGCCTATCGATCCGTTTGCGCAGATTCGCGATGTGCTGTGCCGAGTAGTCGTCGCTATAGACGAAGCCGTTGGCGTCGATGTGGTAGCCGGGTGTCTGCTGGATCACGTCGCCCAGGCCCGAGTACGGCTCGCTGCGCAAGCGGGAGACGTGGATCAGGTCCACGCCGATCGACCGGGCGAACGACGCCGTGGAGAGCATCTGCTCCTCGGTTTCGCCGACGTTGCCCACGATGAAATAGGCGTTGATGATTATCTTCGACTTGCGGAGCACTTCGAACCGCCGGCGGACCTGTTCGATGGTGAACCCCTTGCCCATCGACTTGAGCGTCGCGTCCTGCGTCGACTCGACGCCGATCAGCAGGGCGAGAAACCCGGCCCGCTCCATTTTGCGGATGACGTCGGGGCGTTTGGCAATCTCCAGCCGGGCGTTGACGATGTAGTGCTTGCGAATCCTCTTCGCGATCAGCAGGTCGCAGATCTCGGCGACGCGGTCCGGCTGATGCGTGAACACGTCGTCGACGAATATGATCAGGTCGGCGTCGATCTGCTCGATCTCGCGGACGATCGACTCGGGCGACCGCGACGTCCAGGCGCGCTTGACGCCCCACGGGTTGACCGCGAAGCTGCAGAACTTGCAGTGGAACGGGCAACCGCGCGACCCGGCAACCTTGTCTATCTTGATCCCCGTGCTCACGCCCTTGCTCGTCAGGTAGTACGCATGCCGGCGCAACTCGCGAGCCGGCATCAGATCGTCGTCCAGCGGCACGTTGGCCCGCGGCCGATTGAAGACCACTTGACCGTCGCGGCCGCGGTGGGCCAGACCGGCGATTTCCGACCACGGGCGCCCCTCGGCGATCTCGGTAATCGCCTGCTCGCCATCGCCGCAGACCACGGCGTCCACGTTCGGGCACGCGTCGAGCCAGTAACGCGGATTCTCCGTCGCCGTCCGCCCGCCCAGAATCGTCATCACCCCCGGCGGCAACGCGTTGATGTCGTCGCGGATCAGATCCAGGTTCTCCGGCCAGTTGATGGAATAGCAGACCAGGTCGGTCTCCGGCCTAAGGAACGGCTGCGTGCTGGGCGTGCGTTCATGCCGGAAGTTGACCAGATCGATCCGCTCGGCATACGGGCGGAGCGCGGCGGCGACGTATTCCAGCCCCAACGGCGGGAAGGACGTCCTTGAACTGCGAGTCCATCGATAGGGAAAGACGCATAGGACTTGGCGAAACATGTCGCTTGGCTCCAGATAAAGTCCGACTCCACCCAATCAACGGATCGCACAACGGAACGCCCCCAGGATACTTCCGCGTTAGCGAGATCATCACCGTCCAGGCTGGGAAGTTCATACAGGATGACAGTCGATTGTATTCCGTCGAGGCCGGATGGACCACACCAACTTGCAACGGAACATCCGGTCCCGCATCCACGACCCAGGTCGCGCCGGCGATGTTTCGGACGGCTTCCCCGCAGAAGGACCACTCCCCAAGAGGCACGCATTCGACTGGGCGGCGGACCACCCGTGCCCCGCTAAAAAGGGGACATTCTACTTTTCCGGCCGGCTTTGAGCCATACGAGTAGAATGTTCCCTTTTCCGGTCACTTTCTGTTGAACTCCTGATTCACCGTCATTGAGTCGAGGCCGAACCAGGACAGAACGACCAGATCGATTCGAGTCGATGTACGCGCAGGCGGTCGAGCTTGACCTCGCTGCCGCCGACGCTCAGATCGAGCTTCCTCGACGGAAGCGAGCGGAAGAACATGGGCATGTAGAAGAGCCCGTCGGCTCCGGCGTGGACGTCGATCGAGCAGTGGTCGACGAGGATCCGCAGCTCGAGTCGGCCGTCGGTTGCCGGCAAGGCGACGCTCGAGTTCTCGCAGCTCAGCCGGGAGGTTTTCACCTCGTAGCGGATCGTCTTGCCGCGCACCGTCAGTTCGATCCACTCGGCATTCTTGACGTCGGCGTCAAGCTCGACGTCGTAAAGACCGCCGTCGAATTGTTCCAGTGGATTCGCATCCGTTTCCCGCAGTTGCCGGCCGTCCCATGATTCGGTGCCGGCGTAGAGCCCGGCGATCTCGCGGGCAGGCAGAGAGCACAATCGCAGCCCAAGGGGCGTGGTCCGTAGCGACAGTTCGATGGGAAAGGAGATTTGGTCGGCCTGCCAGCCCACTTGGATGCGACGAGGCGGACAGCCCGGCGTGTCGCTGAAGGTCTGAGCCGCGTAGTAAGGCCCCCCATGCTTGAAGGGGAGTTTTGTTTCGGTTTCCGGCCGGAACGTCTTGCCGTCGAACCGGCCGATAAGATAGTCGCCGCTGGCGCCGTACATGACCCAGCGGATATTCTGCGGGTCGCCGTCGACGGCCAGGGGGAACAGTTCGGGACATTCGTGAAACCCTTGAACGCTGCCCTGCTTGTCCCATTGTTTGAGATCGTCGGACCTGAAGATCGAATGGGCGCCATCCTCGAAAAGGACCATGACCCAGTGGCCGTCCTCGGCCTTCGGGTCCATACCCCGCGTGGGCGAATACCGGAAGATCTTGGGATCGCGGCTGTGGTCGGTCTTCAAAGTTTTCAGGTGCTCTTGGCCGAGGACCGGATTGCCCGCGTACTTGGTGAATGTTCGAGCGCCGTCGGTGCTGTACGCGATGCCTTGGACCTGGAGCTTATCCGATCCGCCCAGGCCTCGCGATCCGGTGAAGGCGGCGATGATCGCCGGCTTGTCGCCCACCTGAAAGCCGCCCGTATTGTGCCAATCGACCGCGGCCGAGCCGGAGTGCATCGAGCCGGTCGCGTCGGGAAACAGACCGATGGGCCGCTCTTGCCAGTGCACCAGATCCGTGCTGACGTAATGTGCCCAGTGCTTGGCACGCAGGCCGTAGTAGTATTGGTGAAACAGGTGGTACTCCCCGTCGTGATAGACCAGTCCGTTGGGATCGTTCAACTTTCCGAACCGGCAGTGGACGTGGAAGGCCGGCTTGCCGTCGCCGGCCTCGTGCTCGGGAATGTCGGAGGAGAGCCGAATGAGCTTGTCGGTTCGGCTGTCGGCCGTCTTGTGATATGACACACGGAGCATCTTCCCCTGGTGGCCGGTCAGGTCGTAGACCGGCTGATAGTTCACCGCGTCGTGCATCGCCAGCGGCATGTCGGCGGCGAGCTTCTCTTGGCCGTCGATTTCGATGGTCACGGTTTGCAGAGGCGCCGAGTCGGCGTCGAGCGGCAACAGCAGGAACGCTTCGCCGATCTTCGTCTCGAAGACGGCCGGCTCCCACGCGGGTATCTTGCCCTGGGCCGCACGATTCGGTTGGTCGACTTGAAACACGCGCCCCAGTTCCACCCAACCGTTGAAGTGATCGTCGCGCGCCTCGAGCCGTGCTTTCTTCCCGAGGAACTCGCGGACGTCCATGCACGACGGCGAGAGACTGCCGAATTCCCCCGGCGAGACGCGTCGCACGTCCCGACCGTCGATCACCAGGGCGACGCAACACTTCTCGGGATGATAGGTACCGCCGAGTTCCATCACCAGGAAGCCGCGCTCGACGGTGAACTCGGGCGACGTGAGCTTGCCCGTCAGGTATTGTCGCTGGTTGGGCGTAGTCTTGGCCGCCTGCTGCCGCTCGGAGCCCGGCCTGTGCGAGCCGAACGCATATCCCTCCACCTGCCAGTCGGCCGGCAAAGGGTTGTTCCTGAAGTCCGCGATGACGAGATCCTCCGCCCCCCGGGCAACGCCCGTGGTCGTGACGGCGAGTACCACGAGGCAAACCGTGCGAATCAATCCACTCATTTCATTCCTTTCACTTGATGGGCGGCGATAATTCCGTCGAAGACGGGCGGGGCGTCTTGATCACGCGGACGAACGACACGGTGGCGTCTTCACCTTCGGCTTCGATGTAAAAATCGAAATCATCCTCCCCGGCGGGGAAGCAGGCGTCGGATAAATGGAACGTGGCGGTAAAAACCTTGCCCGTGTCGCCACACTGGATCGAGCGTCGGGCGTGTGATTCCTCGGGCAGGGCATAGACCAGTGCCCAGCGACCGTGACCGACGTCGTGGTAGGTGACCTTGATGGCCACTCGGTAAGGCCCTCCGCTGAGAAAGCGATCGTCCAGGGCCAGTCCGATGCGACGATTCTCGCTGGCCATGTCGGTGCGGCGGGCGATCCAATCGTATTTCAACTCCGGCGGCACCATCCACATCATCTCGTGCTGCGCGGCGCGAATGGCGGGCGTCGTGCGGTATCCATCCCGATCGCGTTGCGACAGCCAGCGCTCGAAGTTGCGGATGGGCGTCGTTTTGCCCTGCTTTCCCGCGGACGAGGCACGGACCGTACTCTGGCGCAAATAGCAGAAGGCATCGGGCGAGTCGTGCACGTTGCGGCCCAAGGCCAGGCTGACGTAGGCGGTCAGGGGCGGATCCATGTCCACCGACGCCGACGACATGCAAAGGTAGTTGCGACGCATTTGCAGCGCGCGGATCATCGACTGGTGGTAACGGTACGGATGGGTTTCCAGCGGACCGAAACGCCCGGTCCAATAGCGGCCGTATTCTTCGTTCTCGTCGCCGAACGCCCGGTTCTCGGCAATCGGCGCGCACGTTTCGTCCACGACGAGATGGCCCTCGTCATCGACGTGCTGTCCGAGCCATGGGCTGTTCAATTGATACAGATAGTTCTCGACGAACCCGCAACGTTGCCCCATCCCCAGATCGTAGGCGTGTTGGATCACCCGGTCCCCCATGCCGCGGTAGTCCAGCTCTCCCCCGCCTCCATCGCTGCCGGCGCCGACCCAGGCCAGCTTGTATTCCACGCCGGAAAAGGCCGCGGCCCAAGCATCGAGCCGCTCGTTGAGGCACTTTTCGAGCACGTCGGGGGTGAGGCCGACGTGTTGCTCGCACCACGCGCCGACCTCGCGCGGGATGTACAACTCTTCGCCCCAGCTTTTCGAGATCGCCCCTACGTAGACGATCCGCAATCCTTCGAGTTGCGGGATACCGCTGCGGCCCATGGCCTCGATCACGCGAAGGTATCGCTTGTGATAGCGTTCATCCCAGATCGGGTAGTTGAACAACTGGAAGCGTCCTTCCACGCTCGTCATGTCGATTACCGGAATATCGTACTTCGCGAGCCACTGCGGTGCGATCCGCTCCTTGCGATCATTGCTCAACCGGTAGGCCACCGTGGCGTAGAAATGGAATCGATAGCCCGTGATGTCTTCCGGCAGGTTCTCGAGCTTTCGGTGGAGCGGCTCGAAATCGAAATGCCCTTCTTCCGGCTCGACGTCGCGCCAGAAGACGGCCACGTCGGCCAGCTTGTTGCCCGGAAAACGCCGCTGCTCGCGCGGTGAGAAAACAAGTCCGGAACGGGGAACCGGCTCGATCCCGTTCGGCAGCGACCAGTCCCAGCCTTCGACCACGTCGTCCTGTTCGCGCCACGGCATCAGGTTAACGCCGCCGTCTTCCGTCTCGGCCGGCCCGAGTCGAGCCGAACGGATCAGATGATGTCCGAGCACCTGTTCGGGTGTGGCCGGATTCGGATCGGTCGGCGCGCGATCCGCCGCCCCGGCGCCTTCCCATGCGGACGCGCCCAGGAGAAACACTGCCAGCAAAACACGACTTCGAGACATGACATCACCTGGTTCATGAGCGATCGCGTCCATTGTAGTCCAAATCACCGCCCGTGCAACGCAACACGAGCCATAGTAGCCATCTCGCTCCGCGAGATGCAGCCACGTCTCGCGGATGACGGTAAGATTTTCACCGTCGGGCCATGCCGTTTTTTCATGGCCGCCAAGGAAACCTTGCCCTTTCGTTTTCAGGACGTACGAACTATTAGGAAGCGTTCACGCAACCACGAGACACTTGCAGAACACGCGTGCGCAGTCACGCGAAGGAGGATCCATGAAACCATCCGTTTCGGCGTGCCTGCTGTCATGGGCGATCGTCTCGCTCGGGCTTGCGGCGGCGCCGGCACAAGAAACCGGCGACGACAAGGCCGCCATCGAAGCGGCCGTCGAGTCCTACGTGAAGGCCTTCAACGCGCGGGACGCGAAGGCCCTGGCGGAGCACTGGTCGCCCGAGGGCGTTTACACCAGCCGGCTCGGCGGCGAGCAGATCACCGGCCGCGACGCGCTGGCGGAAGAGTTCGCCGCACAGTTCGAGGCGTCGGAAAACACGAAACTCGAAGTCGCCACCGAATCGATCGAATTCCTCTCGCCCAACGTGGCCCTCGAACGGGGCACGGCAACCGTGACTGAGCCCGAAGCCGAACCCGTCAAAAGCGAGTACACCGCGGTCTACGTCCAGCGCGAGGGCCGATGGCTGATCGACCGGGTGAGCGAGGAGGAGAAGTTGCCGGCACCGCCGTCTCATTTCGGGCAACTCGAAGACCTGGACTGGATGGTCGGCGACTGGATCGACCGCGAAGGCGGAGAGGCGATCACCACGCAGTGCCAATGGACGCGAAACAGGAACTTCCTGGTCCGCGCGTTCATGGTGTCGATCGAAGACCGCGTCGACGTCACCGGCATGGAGTTCGTCGGCTGGGACCCGGCGCGAAAACAGATCCGTTCGTGGGTCTTCGATTCCGACGGGGGATTCGCCGAGGGGAGCTGGTCCCGAAGCGGCGATCGCTGGCTGGTGAAGACCAAGGCCACGCTGCCCGACGGAAGAATCGCATCGTCCACGAGTATCCTGCGACCGTTGGACGAGGACAGCTTCACCTGGCAACAGGTCAACCGCGTCGTCGGCGGCCAGCTTCTTCCCAACATCGACGAGGTCGTCATCGTGCGCCAACCGTAAGGCCCGTTCACAGGCGGCCCGGGAACATAGACACGTACTGAACTCGAAGGGGGCAGACATGAAACGTTGGACCGTTGTCATTCTCGGTATGGTGCTGATGGGCATGTGGTCGGCCGACGACGCACTGGGCCGTGGCGGGCGCGGCGGCGGCGGGCGCGGCGGCGGGGGTGGATTCTCCGGCGGCGCGTCACGGGGGCGGAGCGTCGCACGACCCTCCACCGGCCGTTCGCCTTCGATGAGTCGTCCCTCGGCCGCCATGCGACCCTCCACGCGGCCCGGCATTTCACGCCCCTCGCCGGCAAGACCGGCTGTGCGCCCCTCCGTAGGCACCCGGCCGTTACCGGGCACGCGCCCCTCGGTGGGAACGAGGCCTTCGCCGGGCAGGCGGCCCGTGGCGGCAGCGCGACCCTCGCCCGGCACGCGGCCCAGCCCAGGACAGTTGGACAGGTTCCTCGATCTGCAACGACCGGCAGCAGGCGTTCGGCCGGGCAGCGGAATCGGCCGGGCCGACGGGGCCGGAGCCGGCAGCGCGGCGGTCGCCGAGTTTCTCCGAAGCCGGCCCAGCCCGGGACAATTGCCCAGCAAACGGCCCGGCATTGGCGAACGACCGGGCATCGGTGAACGACCGGGCATTGGCGAACGGCCCGGCATCGGCGAACGGCCCGGCATTGGCGAACGACCCGGCATCGGTGAACGGCCCGGCATCGGCGAACGACCCGGCATCGGCGAACGACCCGGCATTGGCGAACGACCCGGCATCGGCGAACGACCCGGCATCGGCAAACGACCCGGCATCGGGCAACTGCCTGACAACCGGCCCTCGCGGATCACGGATCGCGACGACCGCATGCGCTGGCGGGAGAATCGCAGAGACGAAATCCGGGATCACGTCCACAGGCATCCGCCGCGCTGGGACTTCTGGAAAGACCATCCCCATTGGGCCCATTGGCGATGGAATCGACCGTACCGCTGGGCGACCTGGGCTGCCGTCACGAGTTGGTTCCCTTGGGGATGGAGCGAGCCGGTCTACTACAACTACGGCGACAACGTCTACTACGAGGGCGACACGGTCTATTACGGCGACCAGCCGATCGCCACGGCCGACGAGTACGCGCTGCAGGCTCAGGAAATCGCCACCCGTGTTCCCGAGGTGGATGCCGACACGACCGAGTGGCTGCCGCTGGGCGTATTCGCTCTGACGCAAGACGGCCAATCGTCGGGCGTCGAACCCACGCTCTATCTGCAGCTTGCGGTCAGCAAAGAGGGAGTCCTGGCCGGCACCTTGTACAACACGCAGACCCAAGAGACCTCCGAGATCGAGGGCATGGTCGACCAAGCGACCCAACGCGCCGCCTGGGTGGTCGCCGGCCAGACCTCGCCGATCATGGAGACCGGCATCTCGAACCTGACCGCCGACACCGCGCCCGCGCTGCTCCACTTCGCCGACGGCCAGACCCAGCAATGGCTGCTGGTGAGACTGGAAGACCCGGAAGCCACGCAGACGCCCTGATCCCGAACGGCATGGGGCCGGCCTCTTTCCGGGGGATGCCGCGAATCCGACTTGACGTCTCCCGGCGGCGGTAATACAATGTCAATACATTGGTAATCCACCGAGGCGGCCGTGATGATCAAGCGACTCACCAAACACGGCAACAGTCTGGCTCTGGTCGTGGACCGCGCCGTGCTCGACTTGCTGAAAATCGATGCCGAGACGCCTCTGGAAATCTCCACCGATGGGCAGGTGCTCATCGTCTCGCCCGTCCGTGATCCGAAGCGGCGGAAGCAGTTCGAGAAAGCGCTGGAAACGACGAACCGCAAGTACGGACGCGCCCTGAGGCGGTTGGCCGAATGACGCACGCCCCAACGTTTCTCGAACTGGGCGAAGCAGTGCCGAGGGCGACCTTCGGCGGTCGCTATCTGCACGCAGACTTGTTCGAGATGGCCGCGGCCTACCTCTTTCACGTTTGCCAGAACCATCCCTTCATCGACGGCAACAAACGAACCGGCGCCGTGGCGGCTCTGATCTTCTTGATGCTCAATAGCGTCGAGATCGACGCGGATGAGAACGCCTTCGAACAACTCGTGCGAAGCGTTGCCGAAGGCAAGGCCGACAAAGCCGCCGTCGCTGATTTCTTTCGCGAACACGCAGAGCCGTGATCCAACGGCCGAGCCGGACCCCAACGGGGTCGAAACAACAAAGCCCGGGGTCGCGCAGCGCACCCCGGGTGACGAGGCAACGGAATCGTCCGAAACTCCGCAGGGGTTTTACCAATCGGCGGCGACGTACGATGTCGGATGCGCCCTGTGAAACCCCTTCGGGGTTTCCGTTGGTTGTTGGGGCCGATTACCCGGGGTGCGCTGCGCGACCCCGGGCTTTGTTGTGAAACCGCTTCGCGGTTATTTCTCGGTGTCGACCGTCACACCGTGGATCGATTTCGTTTCCGCCGCCGCGCATAGAAGAGAAGACCGACGGCACCCATCGCTAGCAGGATGAAAGTGGAAGGTTCAGGGATCGTTGAAACCTTGAAGTCGTCAAGCACGGATGGCAAAACGCGAGATTCAAGGCTGATGTAGTTGGTGCCATCTCCATCCCATAACAACGTCAATTCATCACCGGGCAACGTACTGATATCGAGTGGTCGATCGTTGACGAAGGTGCGTACCGTCGCGATTTCTCCAAGGGCAAACGACTGCGTTTCCACTTCGATACGGATATCGAAGAAATCCGACGCCGCATGGCCGGATGCGTAGGTTCCACCTGGATCTCCTGTTCCTTTGCGGAATGTATTGAAAACGCCGCTACCTCGAAACAGAATCCCAAAATCCACCTCGGGATCGGTGACATCCTGTTCGTAGCTGTCGGCCAGCCCGGCGCTCGACGAGGTGTGTCCTAAGGATACGGCAAACCAGTCGGAACTGGTGTTGCCGCCGGTGGGATTCACAATCAACTCGATGACGAAGCCGCCGTCATCGACGATTGCCGAATCAACGAAATCGTGACGCGGAGAAATGATCTGCGAACGATTCAAGGAGCGGTAGAGGGAACCTCCTTTCATGACGAGTGCATTGTTGGATAGGTAGGGATTCCTGTAGGGCGGATCATTGCCGCCTCCGACGTCCAACCGATAGGTTATCGTTCCCAGAGAAGAGCCGGCTTGGCGGCTGGACAAGTCCGAATTCAGGTGGATGTCGTGTGGTGTATTGCCAGTCAGGTCCGTAGTGTCGTCGGGCCCGTTGAAACTATCGTGAAGAAGCACGGTCCCGCCGCCCTGGGCACCGTCGGTAAGAGTAAGAGAAACAGCCAACACGGCAACAAACGCCGTCAAACGAGACATGATTTCAGCCTCCCCATGCAAGAACAGCCGGATTCTCTCCGCCTCATGAAACCTTGGAAAACCGGCCCACAGCGGGTGGGACGATTACAGAACGCACCCCAAGGAGGCGGCTACCCCGAGTAGCCGCGGAAACCATCGGGATGCCGGCGCTGCCTCGATGCGGGTTACGGAAACCTGCCAGGAAGCACGAATGAACCTTGATTATAGAGCGCCCCGCCCCCGCGCTGTCAAGTGGGATTTCTGATTTAGGATTGGGGGGTGGCGGGAATTGCAAGTCGCTTGTAAGACACAAGTTGCGTGTACTACGACATGCCCGTCTTTCGGGCTTTGAGCACCGGATCGCTGGTCAGCGGCAGCTTCACCGCGCGGCCGGTCTCGGCGGCCTTGTAGACGGCCAGGATGATCTCGACCGAGCGGCGGCCTTCGGCGCCGTCGACCGCCGGACGGGTGCCCTTCTTGATGGCCTTCAACACGTCCTGGAACTGTCGGGTGTGGCCGTGGTGGCCGATGGCCGCCGGGTCGGCCGCCCCGCCGCCGCCGCTGATCTG
>DATLAN010000337.1:0-6840 GCA_035527455.1 Thermoguttaceae bacterium | reverse complement strand
CTATTTCCACAAACCACTCCAAGAGGGAGGAAGCCGACGATGACCGCTCCGACTAACCGAGGGAAGACGTTTGCCGTGGAGATCCTGACTGAAACCGAGGTCCAAGCGTTGCTCCGCTGCTGTTCGCGGCGGGCACCGACCGGCGTCCGCAATCGGGCGTTGCTGGCCGTGCTGTACCGGGCGGGGCTGCGAATCAGCGAGGCCCTGGACCTCTTTCCGAAGGATCTCGATGCCGAAGCCGGCACGGTTCGCGTGTTGCACGGCAAGGGCAACAAGGCACGGACGGTCGGCCTGGACGCCGGGGCCTTTGCCATGATCGATCGGTGGATCGACAAACGAACGAAGCGTGGATTGAACGGTAGGCACCCGCTGTTCTGCACGCTGGACGGCGGCCGGCTTGCCGACGCCTACGTGCGAGCCTGGCTGCCGAGGATCGCCAAAAAGGCGGGCATCGACAAACGTGTCCATGCTCACGGCCTGCGGCACACGCTGGCTGCTCAGCTTCGGCAAGAGGGCGTGGACATCGGCGTAATCAGCAAGCAACTCGGTCACGAGTCGATCGCCACGACGGCTCGATACCTGGATCACGTCGCCCCGCAAGACGTGGTTGACACGATCCGCAAACGCGAATGGAGGGCGAAATGATGAATGGTGACGAAATCCTCAAACTCGCAAAAAAACAAAGCACACCGGACTTGTGGCCATGGCTCGATGAGGAATTCGCGTTACTTAGAGACGGTCTCCTTGACTTCGACGATCCGGTTCTTGCACTCTGCCACATCGCACAAGAGACGGCTCGGTGTGATGATTGGATTAGTCCTGAAGGGCCTAAGGGGGAGGCCGAGGTACGATCCGCAAACGCGAATGGAGGGCGAAGTGACTATGTGTGAACCGTGCTGGGCACGAGCGTACTGGCGGTGCCTGAGTGATCCAAACAAGAGCCAAACGGAACACTATCTTGAGATTATTCGCGAGCGAGACGCGGCAGGCTTGACCTGCGATCCCGTTCCGCAGGAGCGGAAACCATGTCCGACCAACGAAAATGGAGGTAACCGATGCCAGGCAAACTCAGACCGGAAAACCAACTCGCACGTCACGGCCTGACATTGGGGAGCCAGCTTCTCGGCAAGCGGTTCGGCGTCTTGGCAAAGCAAGTCCGCAAGCTCCGTCTGCTCTTGGAATGCGAATGCATCGCCGTACATGGCAACGTCATGCTCCAGCAAGCCTTGGAAATCCAGACGATTTGCCGGGAGGAGCAACGAATCCTCGGCCTGCAACGGCAGCTTTCGATCGGTGGAGGCGGTCCCGACACGAAACCGATCTTGACTCAGGAGCGGCAAGCCAAGCTCTTCGCCGAGATTTCCAACACGTCCGAAAAACGCGACAAGCGTGTCGAGAAGCTACTTGGGGCAAAGCCGGCCCGGGCGACCGGCCAAAAGAACACGGCGGCTCCGCACACGGCCGGGCTGTACGATCGGCCGGTGATGCCCGGCGATGACAACAGCAAACCAACAAAGGAGACGAAGTGAGCCAATTGACGTGGCGGCAATGGATGGAGAGGTACTTGACTGAACGCGGACTTTGGGAGAGAGAGGCCAAGGCCGTAGTTGATGGATGTCTGGCGGAAGACGCAGCAAGCAAAAGCCCCGGAATCAGCGATATTGCAGACAAGGGGCACGAAGGTTATCCGCTAGCGATGGATGCAGTTGCGGCACTCATTTTGTCCCACAAAGCCATCGAGTGGATCGACGCGAACAAGCCGCTACACTGGGCTCGGCCGATGTTTCTACCACGAGCCGAACGCGAGAAGCTATTCGCAAGCCTAGAAGCCGACTGTGATAAGTGAGTTTTCTAATCGACGGAGGAAAGGATTCTGCAAGGCATGGAGGCCGCTGCGATGAATGGACGCATCACGTTTCGATCGACTGACCGCCTCCCCGGCGGCCTATCGTGCCGAGTTGAACATCGAAACCGACGCCGGCAGTCAGCGGCTCGTCGGCGTCTTGGACCCGTGGCAGGCCGCCGACTTCTCTCTGCTGGATAACGGCTGGGCCGGGATGGTCCACCGGAATCCGCTTCTCGACGGTGCGATCCATCGGGCCTACCTCGAAAGACCCCGCGGCCACTCCAAGACCACCGACCTGGCCGTGATGACCTCATGGGCTCTATTCGCGGCCCGGCGGCAGATTAGCGGGATTGCCGTTGCCGCCGACAAGGAACAAGCGGCCCTCTTGCGAGACGCGATCGAGCGGCTCGTGTTCCTGAATCCGTGGCTGGCCGAGTTCCTGGACGTTCAACGGCTGCTGGTTCGCAACCGGATCACCCACAGCGAACTTTCGATCCTTTCCAGCGACGCGGCAGGCGGCTACGGCCAGACGCCCGATTTCGTGATTGCCGACGAATTGACGCACTGGAAGTCGATCGAGCAATGGGTAACGCACTTCTCGTCGGCGGCGAAGCGTGCCCGATGCGTGATGGTGGTGATTTCCAACGCCGGTCTAGGGCAAGGCGTGTCTTGGCAGTGGAGGGTTCGCGAGGCATGTCGCACGTCGGCCGACTGGTATTTCTCCCGGATCGACGGACCGCAGGCGAGTTGGCTCGGTGAGAAGGTGCTTGCCGAACAGCAGTTGATGCTGCCTCCCTCAGCCTATCGGCGACTGTGGCTCAATCAGTGGACGCAGAGTGCCGGCGACGCCTTGGAGGCGACCGATGTGGCCGCGGCGTTGACGCTGCCCGGCCCGACGCCCTACGCGGAGCCGGGTTACGTCTACGCGAGCGGACTCGACCTCGGCGTCAAGCACGATCATTCGGCTCACGTCGTACTCGCCACGAAGTTCGGCAGCAATCGCGTCAAGCTGGTCCATTGCCGAAGCTGGGCACCGGGGCCGGAGGGTCAGGTCGATCTGACCGCGGTCGAGGAAGACGTGCTCGCGTGTCACCAGCGGTACGACCTGGTGATGTGCGGCTTCGATCCGAACCAAGCTCTGTTGATGGCCCAACGGCTGGTCAAACGCGGCGTCCCGATGGTCGAGTGTTCGTTTGCCGCCGGCAAGATGCTCGATCGGATGGCACGCGACCTGCTGTCGGCTTTCCGCAGCCGGATGATCGAACTCTACGACGATCCGGCCCTTGTCAACGACCTGCACCGGCTGACGATCGTGGAGCGGAAGTACGGCTTCAAGCTGGAAGCGGTCAGCGACGAACACGGGCACGCCGACCGGGCGATCGCGTTGGCAATCGTGTTGCCGCCGATGCTGGAGGCGGCGGCTGCCGATCCACCGCCGGAAGAGTCGATGGTTCCCGAGGTGATCCGCACTTGATCTTTCCAACAAAAGGTGCTCCTGAATGAAGCGCACGAGAGTGACCGACGAAGCCATCCTGGACGCGATCCGCAAGGCCCGCGGCGTGCGGAGCGAAGCGGCGAAGTTGCTGGCGATCTCCTGCGGTACGGTGTACGCACGGCTGGCGAAGATGCCGGCCGAACGACGGCCGCCGGCGGCCGGCAAGCCCGGGCGGCCGAAGCCGACGATCGAGGCGTTGATGGTGCGGCACGCGAACGATCGCACCGACGTACAACTGCGGAATCACATCGTGGAACATTATCTGGCGTGGGCCTACCGCACGGTAGAAAATGCGGCCAAGCGATTGCCGGCGAACATCGATCGGCACGAAGTGCGGTCCGCGGCTCACAAGGCACTCCTGGAGGCGGTCGAGCGGTTCGATCCGCTGCGAGGCGTACGATTCGAGATCTACGCGGAAAGGCGTTTGCGCGGCGAGATACGCGACGTGGCGAGACGGGCCGATCGATGCTCGCGTCACAAGCGAACGCTCGTTCGGTGTTACGAAGAGACGGCGTGTCAGCTTGCCCACAAGTTAGGACGGCCACCGACGGACGAAGAGGTGATCGACGAAACCACATGGACGGTCGGCGACGTCGTGGCCAGCCAAAACACGATTCAGTACGGCGACCAGGTTTCGGATCTGGTCTTGGCATCCATACCGCAGAGCCGGACCGATCGGAGGAGACGGATTGCCCTGCTGGACCGTGCGACCAACCACCTGGACGTCGAACAAAAGACGGTCGCGTACCTGCTGTACGGCTGCGGATACACGATGCGGGAGGTCGGACATTTATTGCATTTCACCGAATCCTGGATCAGTCAGATAGCCGCTGGAATCAGGGAGTTTTGTCGCGAAACGGCAAAACACGCAGTGGAAACCGATAGTCTTTGACGGAGCGAACCAATGTCGCAAAAAACAGCAGAGCAGCAAGGCACCGGTCCCTTCCCGGCACTTCGCCTGGTCAACGAACTGCCGGCGATCCGTTCGTGGCACGTCTGCATCTCCGGCTTCCGACAACAGACGGGCGAGCCGACCGGGCTGCAACGGCTCTGGCTGAAGCTGGGCGAACGCCGCGATCCGGAGACGTGCGTGTTTCTGGAGCCGTGGGATCTCGACTACGACAACCTGGCCGAACTGATCTGGCTCTGCCGGCCCGCCTGGCGACCGCCGACCGTGCGGATCTACGGCTATTCGTGGGGCGGCTACTCCGCCGTGCTTTTGGCTCGGGCGTTGCGGAGCCGCGGGATCGGCGTTCGGCACCTGGTGCTTTGCGATGCCGTCTATCGGCACCGCTACTGGCTCGGTCAGTGGCGGGCGTTTGTTGGTTGGCCAAAGATCCGCGTGCCAGACAACGTACGAGAAGTCTTCTGGTGGAGGCAGAAAGGGAACTGGCCGCGAGGCCACGACGTGGTGGCCAAGGATCCGCAAAAAACGAAGATCCATGACCCGTATGTGGCGATCTGCACCCACCACTATATGGATGAACTGGAAAGTTTCCAGCAGACGGCGTTGACGCTGGCTGCTTTGAAAAGCTCTTGATGATTTTCTGTTTTCTGAATGCCTTCGGACAAAGGAGAAAACCGTGAAAGGCAAAGCGACAATCGGAGTGATGTTTTTCGTGTTGTGTTGTTCCGTGGCGTTTGCGTCGATCGACGACTGCATCGACGCGACGTGCCGAATCACCGCCGGCGACGGTGGCCGGGGGACCGGATGTGCCTTCGAGCGGTCGCAGGGGTACGTCTACGTGCTGACCTGTGCCCACGTGGCGACCGGCGACACCGTGCAATGCGAGTTTTGGCGGGCCGGTCATCAATCGACGCCGCTGCCCGGGCGAGTGGTGCAAAGAGTGCCGGCGGTCGACGCGGCGATCGTGGCCGTGCGAGAGGATGCTTTCGGCGGAGTACTGCCGGCAACGATTCCGATGGCCGATCGATCCCGCGTGATGCAGACGGGCGAAACGGTGACCTCGGTCGGCTGCGCTCAGGGGGCCTGGTCTACCGGTTGGAAAGGCCATGTTCTCGGCTACGGCCGTGACGACGGAAGTCTGCGATTTACGCCGGTCCCGGCGAACGGTCGAAGCGGTTCCGCCGTGTTTGACGTCGAGGGAACGATGATCGTCGGTCTATTGCGAGCTCGGACCGTCGATGACGCTCAGGGGATTGCAACGAGCATTCAGCAGCTTCACGCGGGGCTCGGCTCCGTTTCGAGTGCCCAATCCGCGGCCCAATGTCCCGGCGGTCTGTGTCCGATTCCCGGCCGGCTGTTTGGCGGTGGTCAACAGCAGCCGCAACCGCAACAGCAATCGCCCTGGCCGACGTTGCCGCCGATCCAGCAGGCTGTGCCGTCGATCGATCTCACGCCGATCGTTGCCGGGCTGGATCGATTGAGTGCCGGACAAGACAAGATTGCCGAACTACTGGCCGACGTCCGAGGCAGGATGGAGGCAACGGCGGAACCGGATGCTGCCCCGCCGGTTCCGCCGCCTCCGTCCGAAGTCATCGACCAGGCGGCTCGTGACGGCGTAGTGAAGCTGACCGAAGCGGTTGGCGCCAACCGGCAGGCCATCGAATCGCTGGGAGGAAGTATCGGCGGCGTGGCCGCAGCGGTCGAGGCAACCGGCGATGAAGTCAAAAACCTTTCGCAGAGCAACTTGTCGTTGTTCGAGCGATTCCAGGAGCGATTGGACCGCGTGAAGGAAGCGGCCGGTGATGATGCGGGCAAAGGCGAGATCATCCGCGGTTACATCAAGGATTTTGCTGCGGAGAAGCTCGAAGGATCGGCCATCGGCGGGCTGTTGGGTAAGCTCGGATTCGCCGGTGGCGGGATCGGGATCGGGCTCTTGATTATGGCTTTCGTCGTCATCCGCCGGGACATCAAAGACCGGGTTGCGACCGGCGATCCGTTGATTATCGAGAAGGCATTCGGCGGCGTCAGGTCGCTGGTCGGCGGTCTACACGGAAAGATCGATGACCTGAAGGGCCGGATACGCGGCGACGAAACCGAGCAATCTTAGCGGCAAGGAAAGCCCATGAATCCTCACGACTGGGGAGTGGTGGTTGGCGTGGCGATCAGTCTGGCCCTGGCCCTGTTGCCGTGGATGTTTCTGATTCACGGCAAGCTGGCCCGGCTGATCGCCCAGGTGGAAGACATGCGGGCGGACATCGCCGAAATTCGCGACAACCACCTGGCTCATATCTACGAGCGGCTCGGCAAGATGCCGTGCCCCACACATGAAGTGCGGTTGATCGCGATCGAGAAACGAATCGAACGGGAGTGAATCATGTCCGATGTGAAACCAAAGTACCCGACTTCACCAACGGCGATTGCCTTCACGTCACTCGGCGCCCTGCTGAACAATTACCTGGCAGAATCCGCTCCGATCGACAATTCGGTCAGCCTGTTTTCGGATGCCTTCGTTTCCGGAACGCTGGTTGTTGATGAAGGAGCCAGCGCAACCGGCTACGTTGAGGTTTACGTTTCGGCGTCGAACGATGGCGG
>DATLAN010000336.1:0-3844 GCA_035527455.1 Thermoguttaceae bacterium | reverse complement strand
TCGCTGGAGTGCAGCGCGACCACGACGTCGGCCGTGGGAGGCTCGCTCACATGGATGATGCCGACGCCGGCCAACAGACCGTCGCCTTCGGTAACGCCGGAGGGCAATTGTACCGTAAGCACGGCCGTTTCGTTGTCGTGAACGACGATCGTGTGCCAAGCATCGAGGAACCCGACGGCCGACGCCCTGATCGTGGCGCCGTCCAGCCAATCCAACTCCGGGTCGTCGACGATCGCGACGTCGAACGTCGCCGCCGTCTGGCCGGCCGGAATCACCACGGTTGCCGGCACGCTTGCCTCGGTCGCCTCGTCGCTGACCAACTCGACGGTCAGTGCGGAATCCAAGGGGAAGGGAATACTCACTACGGCCGACAGCACGCCGTCGCCCTCGGTCGCATCGGCCGGCGCGTCGATCGTCAGGATACGCAACCACTCGACGTCGAACGAATCGCTCTCGGCCGCGTGGGCGGCGCCGTCTTCGGCGCGGAGATACATGCCCACCGCTTCCTCGAGAACGGCCACTGCGCCGGACCAGACGCCGTCGACGAAATTCGCCGTGACGCTCGGGGCGATGGCGACCGGCCTGGCCGCCTCGGCGAAGGGGATCGTCAGTCCCGGGTTCAGCGCCCCGATCGTCGAGGCCGCATGTACCCAATCCGTGCCGTTATCGTTATCCCGGTTGCCCGTCCGCTGGTAGGTCTGGACCGTTTCGCTGGCCGCGATCGGATCTCCCTGCCAGTGTTCCGGAGGAATGGGCGTTGGGTTGGTGATCTGCGAGGCGTACGCCCCCCGGGCGCACATGAAATCGACCGGTTCGGCGGCGGCGTTCAGCAGCAGCACGGCGGTCGGAGAAGCCACGGTCCAGAAGATGTTTCCGCCCGTGTAGAAGTCCGGATAGCTCCCCGGGGCCGTGCCGGCCTCGTGTACCGTGAAGACTTCGCCCGGCGGGCAAATGGTTCCCTCGGGCACGGTGACCGTCCACTTCGGCTCGGGCCAGGTGTCGGTGTCGTAAAGCACGATCCGCCAGCCGGAGATATCCACCGCGACGCCGGAGACGTTGGTGAATTCGGCCGAATCCTCGTCGTGCGGGTTGACTTCCGAGATCACGATATTGGCGGCCGCCGGGTTGCCGAGCCAGCCGCTGAGATTCACGGCTCCGTTGAAGGCGGCGACCACGTGCCCGCCGGCGTCCCGCGCCGTAAGCGTCACGTTCAGAGGCACGTTGACGTACTGAGGCGACTCGATCGTCTCGAACGCGAAATGATCGGTCGCGCCGGGCAGCACGTCGAACGCGTTGCTGGCGCCCGCATGACCGGCACCGTCGTCGACCGTCAGCACCACGTCGGTGTCCACCGTATCGAGCGTCACGCTGCCGGTCCATCGGCCGTTGACGAACCCGCTGACGATCGCGGGATGGACCGCCGCCGCTCCTTGCGTGCCGGCACCGGTCAGGTTCAGCAAGCCGTCGTACACGTCGATCACGACCCCGTTGACGTCCCGCGGCCGGATCGTCACGCCGAAGGGCTGCACGGACGTCTGCGGCGAATCGATCGTCTCTAGCGTGAAGTGATGCGGGTCGTCGTCGCGAATTTCCATCGTGGCGCTGCCGCCGAAGAAACCGGCTGCGCCGCCGGTCACCCTCGCCGTGCGAACCCCGTCGCGGTCGGTATCATCCACCACGGTCAGGTCGAACGCCGCCGACCTATCGCCGGCCCGGATCGTCACGGTCGGCGGCACCTGTACCTCGCTGGTATCGTCGCAGACCAGCGACACGACCAGGTCCGCCGTCAGGGTGCCGGAGATGCTCACCGACCCGCCATCCAGCCAAACGCCCCGGTTTTCCCACGCATCCGACGGCAGCGTCACTGCCAGATCGAGGTCTTCGTTGTCCAGGACGTCGACGTACCCCACGCCATCGGTCCAGTTCGCCACCCGCGCGGTGATCGTTGCCGTTTGCGTGCCGTCGATCTCCGTGTCGTCCCCCACGATCAGGTCGAAAACGGCGGAAGTCTGCCCGGCGGGAATCGTCACGGTTGTCGGCACGGAGAGTTCCGCCGGATCGCTGGAACTCAGTTCGACGACCACGTCGTTGACCGGCGCCTCGCCGGCGGTCACCGTACCCCGCGCGCTGAGCACGCCGTCGCCTTCGCTCACGCTGCCGGGCAACTCCAACGAGAGCGTCGTCGATTCGTTGTCCGCCACGACGATCGTATCGGACGCCGGAGTATAGTCGGGAGCCGAAGCCGTGATCGTGACTCTCTGGAACGGATCCAACCGGGTATCGTCGACGATCGTGATCGGAAACGTCGCCGTGGTCTCTCCGGCCGGGATCACGGCCGTGGGCGGCACCGTCACTTCCGTGGGATCGCCGGAGAGAAGTTCCACGGTGAGGTCTTCACCCGGCGGAGAGAGAAGCCTCAGCGTGCCCTCGACGACGCCGGCGCCTTCTGCCGCTTCGGAAGGGACGTCGACCAGCAGCGGCTTCAGCGGCGTGACTTCCAGTTGGAACGGTCGCGTGGCCGTATGGGCCGGCGAACCGGAATCGGTCACGGTGAGGACAAAAGCGAAGGTCCCCAACTCGCCCGCCGACCCGCCGATCACGCCGGTGGCCGGGTCGAGCACCAGGCCGTCCGGCAGCGAGGCCCCGCCGACGAAGGGCACGGTCAACCCGGCGTTCTGCTCTCCCGTGTTGGGCGTGGGCACGCAGGTGAAGTCGGCCGCCAGATTGCGGTCCCGGTTTCCGACGCGCTGAATCGTTTCCGAGCCCGACACGGTCACGCCGTCGCCGAAGAACTCGTCGCCGATGGTGACCGCGTGACCGCCGATCGAAACGTTCATCGCGGCGATGGACGCGGCCGGCCACTGCCAGGCCACGAAATCGACCACCTTGCCCAGGTCGTCGATGATCGCCGCCCAGCCGCGATTCCCGGAATTCCAGAGGATGTTGCTGCCCCAATAATGGTCCAAACTGTCGTCGGTCCGATAGAGGATCTCGCCCGGCGCCATCGAAGCGGGCAGGGACCACGCGGTCGGGTTGGCCTCGTTGATGCTCGTGTAGTCGTCGCTGACGGCCACGATCCAGCCGGAGGTATCGATCGTCTGGTCGGACGTGTTCTGAATCTCGATGGAGTCGGGCCCGCCCAACGCACACTCGGTGATCACGATCGGCATGGGAAGCGACCACTGGTACGGCTCGATTCCGCCCCGGGCTTCGAGCGTCACCTGATAGGGCTCGGCGTGCGGGGCCGGCGGCAGCGTGACGGGAGTGGTAATTTCCAGCGGCGAGAACGTGAACTGCTCGACGTGACCTGCGCTGGAATTCCCGGCAAGGTCCGCCACCTCGCCGGGGACGAACTCCACGGCCACGACACCCGAGGCCAACGCGCCGGTGTATCGGTATCGATATCCGCCTTGCAGGAGCGGCTCGGGGTCACCGCTGATCGTCACGCCGGCAATCGCGACGTCGCCGGCGTCCAGGGTCGAAGTGTCCAGCCCCGCCAACCCCACGTCGGTGTAGAACACGTCGATATAGCCCGGGTCGCGGTAGAGTTCGCTTCCCACTGCCGGGTTGACGAGAGCGGCGCTGGGGCCCTCGACGTCGTAAACGAATTTCAGTACGCGGCCGACGTTGCCGTGACCTTCGACGTCCTTCACCTCGTCGGCGCGAATCACCACGTCGACCACGCCCGGGGGCAAGTCGCCCGTGTACGGATATCGCCAAACGTTGCCGCCCAGAGGCATCGGATCCGTCACGGTGGCGCCGGACAGGGAAACGTCGGCCGAATCGATCGTCGTCAGGTCGAGGCCGGCGCCGGAGTCATCGAGCCACTCGACGTCGACGTAGC
>DATLAN010000335.1:0-2029 GCA_035527455.1 Thermoguttaceae bacterium | reverse complement strand
GTCTTCCGATCCGCAAACCACAGCCCGAGCTGCTCGTAGCGCAGGCACTCGGCAGGGAACGACTCGGGAGCTTTCCACGTCCGGCCGCCGTCGACCGTGTAGATGGGGCCGACATCGCCGGCTCCGCGGGCGATCCAGCCGGCCCGTCTCCCGCCAGGGCATACACGTCGCCCGTCTTCGGGTGCGTGAAGACGTCAGCCTCCGTCAACTCGACCGAGATCAGGTTCTCGTCGAGCTTCGGACCCCGGTAGCCGTCGCTGAACAGGCTGCCCGCGTAGAGGCCGGTGTTCTTGTCGTAAATCCTCATCTGGCCGTTCCAGTCGGTGATGAACAGACAGTCGCCGACGATGCCTGCGAAGAACCCCGGCTTGTAGAACTGCCCCGGCTTGGCGAATCCCATCGCCTTGGTGCCCGCCAGCCATCGCCACGTGCCAGCTTTCGTCATCCTGCCGATGCGAGCAAAAATGCCGCTCGACGCCCATCCGATTCCCTTGCCCTTGCCTTCCATATCCACCGAGTAGTAGTACGATCCGTCGTCGGGATCGATCCACATGTTGATCTCGCGTCCCATGGGCCGCGCGGGGAAGATGTCGCCGTCATCGTCGTCGAGGCCGACGATCGAGGCGGCGGTGTTCAACCAGGGCGCGATCTTCGGATCGGCCAGCTTGCCCATTGGCCGGCTCGGCAGCTTTTCAGCTTTCGACCACGAGTAGATCGGGTTGCCCTTGGCGTCCAGCCCCAGGAACGGCACCTTCCACCCGCGGGCATACACGTTGAGGTCGTCATCGACGTACGGGTAGATGCTCCAGCGGCCGGGCCATTCGAGCTTGTAGCCGGGCGGCATCGACCAGTCCGCCTCCGCATCCTCGGCCAGTCCGTCGCCGTTCGCATCGTGAAGTGTGATCGGGATCAGGCGCTTGTCTGTGCCCTTCGGGAACTGCGGCCGCCCGGGCCACCTCTCGCTGGCGGCGAATAGCTCATCGTCCACACCTATCGTCACTCGTGCTGCCGGCACCAGCTCGTAGCCGTCCACGCGAAACACCGAACCTATCGTGTAGAAGAACGTCCTGCCCTTGTAGTGGCGGACGTAGCCGGCACTGCCCCGGCCGAGCCGGCAGATCGCCGGGGTCGAGGGCTTCGGATTCCGCTCCGCCGGGTCTGCCGTCCAGACCGCGTCGAGCACGTGGCTCTTCTTCGCATAGTTCACGCGGTAGCGCATCAGCGCCTCGTCCGGGAAGGACGTCTGATATACGTATTGCGGGTCCGCGTGATCGGCGATGTCGATCCTGCTGCAGCCGCTGGCGAGCGGGCCGATCCATTCGTCGGCGAGCTTGTCTTTCCTGAAGATGGCTACGCGCTTGGGGGCAACGTCCTCGCCGACGTACAGCGTGCCGTCGGCGGTCACTGCGGGTCCCGTCGGCAGCAGCAGGTCGCGCCGGATCTTTGCCCATTTGCCCGCCGCCGCGCGCCCGCCGGCCCGGCCGATCCGCCTCAGCAGCTTGCCGTCGGATCGGAAAACCTTCACCTGCATCGACGCCCCGCGGTCCGAAACGTACAGCTTGCCGTCAGGCCCCACGCACAAGTCGTACGGCGCATCCAGATCGTCCGCGATCGCCACGCCCAGCGTCTGGCCCTCGGGCGACAGCCTCACCACGTGCCGCCCGGAGATCACCAGGATGCTGCCGTCGGGCGCGATCACCAGCCCGCCCGGCTCGGCGATCGGAACATCCTTCAGCCGGGAGCCGTCCTGCTTGTTGAAGATCACAAGCTTGTTCTCCGTCCGCAGCGTGCAATAGAGGCGGGCATCGTCGGCCGCGATGCCGAACAGGTTGATAGCCTCGCCCGGAATCTCGCTCACTGCCAACAGCCCCTGGTTGGCGCCGGGGTAGGTGTTCGCGTAGTCGCCGGAATCTGCCTTCGCTCGCCACACGATGCTTCGGGTGATCTTCGCACCCTTCTCGGCGGGCGAATCGGCCGTCTGGTTATTTGCCACGTACACGAACTCGCCATCGGTGGCGACGGCCTGGCA
>DATLAN010000334.1:0-5210 GCA_035527455.1 Thermoguttaceae bacterium | reverse complement strand
TGCTTGCGGTGCTGGTCAATCCCAAGGTACAACATAGTCGGTTCTCCTGCGTGCTACGGGAAGTGTCAAACGTCAACACTCTTCTTATAACACCAGGAGAACCACTCTTTCATAGAATCAGCTGGCTTGTCCAGCAGTGCCGGAAGCACGGTTGGACAAGCCAACCGTGGCACCCCTTTTCAACGGGCTGGTAGCGCCCCTCGAAGCCGCACCACCAAGGCCCTCTTACACCTCACACCACCCGCTCCGCCCCCTTCAGCACGCTCCGGATGTCGACGATCCCCACGCCCGGGCCCGACGGAACCACGAGCGACCCGTCCTTGCTCGCCAGCGGCGGGTCGAACCAGTCGCGGTATCGATCGATCTCGCGCTTGTATTCCTGGTAGCGGCCGATGTCCGGCGTGCGCGCGGCAAAGTGCAGCATGTAGACAAACCCGAACCCGCCCGAGATGTGCACCGTCGTGGGCATCCCCGCCACCGCCGCCATCCGCGCCACCCGGATCGAGCGGATCATGCCGCCGTAGTAGTGCAGGTCGGGCTGCACGACGTCCACGCCGCGGTTGGCGATCATCCAGCGGAACCGCCGCCGGCTGTACTCCTGCTCGCCGCCCGCCACGGGGATCACGAGGGCGTCGGCCACCCGCTTCGTGTCCTCCAGGTGATCGAAAGGACACGGCTCCTCGAAATAGACCGCCCCGATCTCCTCCAGCATCCGACCCACCTCGATCGCCTTGGGCGGATCGTACGAGCTGTTCGAGTCGGCGTGGATCGCGATCGCGTCGCCGAGGGTTTTCCGGGCGAGCGGAATCAGCTTCTCCGTGCGCCCGGGCATGGCGTCCGCGTTCCGGCTCATGCGCCCGCCCACGCGGAACTTGACGGCCTTCGCCCCGGTCTCCTCCACGAGCTGCGCCAGATACTCGACCTCCTCCTCCGGGGTCGAATCCCGCCGCCCACTGGCGATGTAGAAGGGCACCTCCCGCCGCACCACGCCGCCGGTCAGCTTGGCGATCGACTGCCCCTTGATCCGCCCCAGCATGTCGAGCAGGGCGAACTCGACCCACGCCACCGGGCACCAAAGCGCCAGCCCCTGCAGCTTGTAGTTGCTGCGGAACCGATAGACCTCGAACAGGTGCCGCTCCAGCTCCCGCGCGTCCTTGCCCACGAAGTACGGCGCGACCAACTGATTGAAGATCGCGTGCAGATACGGGCCCCGCCCGTTCGTCACGGCGATCCCCTCCGCCCCATCCTTCGACCGCACGCGCACGAACCACTCCCGCCCCTTCTTGAGCAGCTCCACCGCCTCAATCACCACCGGCGCCCCCACCACGTCCGGCCAAATCACCGGCTCCGCCGCGGCCCTCTCCAACGCCTCGACGTCAACGCCCGACTCCGCCCGGGCCGCCCCAACCCCCGCCACCAACGGCACGGCCCCCGCGCCGGCAGCCAGCCCGAGAAAACGCCGACGATTCAGTTCCATCTTTCATCTCCGTTAGCGTTACTTACCCACAGCATTTTCCCGCTGCACCGCCTCTCCGTCCAGTGCGATTGCCGGCCCAGCACCGGCAAGATGCCAGTGACGCCCGCCCGAGGTCTCTGAACGCTTTCAGCGTCACGCGACACGCATCACGGGGCCTCCCGTTGGCGACCGCGTCCTCGCACCTTGGCGAGCTGGTCCCTGCCGTCGTGGATCTTCGCCATTGCATCGGCGATATCATCCATCAGCTTCTTGTCGCCGAGAAACGCATACTGGGGAAGCCATACGCCTTCCGCCGACAGTTGGTCGTTGCGGGGGCACTGGTTTTGCTCGCGATACCTATCGAGTCGCTCTCTTGAAAACATCTTCTGAAACGTTCGCGAGCTCAGCGTGCTCTCGATGAATGGCTGCCTGTTCAACTGGTCGAAGTACATGGTCGTGAACCGAATACCTTCCGCCCGCAGCGCCCTCAGGAATTTCTCCTTCGGGGCATCGTTGAACTGCTCCTTCTGATATCGGAACCCGTAAATGTAGTAGGCCGCCTGGGTAACTCCCTCGTGCAGTTTTTGGGGCGCTATTCCCGGGATCTCCTCCAGCCGACGGGCAAGGTACGCGGCGTTGTCGTTTCTGGTTCTTGTCTGTTCCGCAAGCGTCGCAAGCTGGGGGTTCAAAACGGCCGCCTCAAACTCGTTCATTCGGTATTTCGTGCCGATGCCGTCACTCTCACGGGAAGTTGACATGCCGATGTTATGGAACGTGTAGCATTTCTCCATCAGCTCCTCGTCATCGCCGACAATCGCGCCTCCCTCGCCGCAGGCAATCACTTTGCTGGTCTGAAAGCTGAAGCAGCCCAGTTCGCCGAACGTGCCGCACTTCTTCCCCCGGAACTCGGCGAGGTGGGCCTGAGCAGCGTCTTCGACCACTTTCAGGCCGTGCTTCTTCGCGACGGCCATGAGTCTTTCCATGCTGCAGGGTATCCCGCCAATATGGACCGGCTCGACCGCCCGTGTATTCGCATTAACCAGCGGCCCTATCTTGCCGGGATCCATCTGGAAGGTGTCGATATCGACGTCCACAAACACGGGCAGCGCATTGCAGAGGAGCACTGCCTGGATGGACGCGATGTACGTGCAGGGGGCAACGAGAACCTCGTCGCCGGCCCCGACGCCAACCGAGTGCAGGGCCGTATGTAACGCCTGGGTGCACGAGCCCGTCGCCAGACAGTGTTTGGCCCCGACCAACTCGGCGAACCGTTGTTCGAAAGTTCCGACCTGCCCCGCGCCACGTCGCCCCTCACCCAACTGCCGGGTCCACTTCCCGGAGCGAAACGCAGAGACAAGCGACCGTTCGATATCCGAAATGATCTGCGGCCACGCAGGAAAGGGCTCTGTTCTCACGGGACTGCCGCCCAGCGCCGCCAGCGTATCGGCCTTCTTGACGACGTCTCCGTAAGCGCCAACGGCTCCCGCCGTGACGGCCGCCGCCGCGCCGGCTGATGCCTCGCGAATGAATCCGCGTCGCGATACGTCCTGCCTCCTCATGGTTACCGGGCAAGTATCAGTACATCAAGGTCACTTTTCTGTTGCAGCAATGGCAAGTATCAGTACATCAAGGTCACTCTTTGAACGGCTTTCTTGGAAGGGTGTATGGCAGCTCCTTGAGGAGCGGTTGATCGGTTGGTTCACGTGTTCGCAGGGCGAAGACGCGAAGCTGATCCGCATCGAGATCGACCTCGGCACGGACGAGGCGATGCAGCCAGTGGCGATCGACAGCGAAGGTGTGTCCCAGCAGACTGATACGGCCTTTGTCGTTGGTGCGTCGGAGGTAGATGATTGTGCCTTGCGGATGTTTTTGCAGGTTCAATCGCCATCGTTTGGGAAACGGGCGCCGCGAGGGAGCCGATTCGATCCGCGCGGCAGTTCGGCTTCGAGCGGCGGCGATGTACTTGGCCGATCGCGTTTTCAGACCTCTCAGAGAGCGATGTTCGAAGCGGGACCAGACTTTGTCCTGCCAGCGGCCGTTGAAGCTCTCGATGGCTGCCTGGAAGCCGTGTTCGGTAGGCACAACGAACACGGGAGTCACATCCAGACTCAAGCACATGCGGATCACGCGGCCGATGGCATCGGGGTGCTGACGGGGGCCCGTGAAACGGTTGTCGTTGTCGAACTGCGCATAGGCGGGAAGCCCTACTTCCCGCCAGTGTTCCACCAGGGCATCCAGCGTGCCCTTGGCGGATACGGATCGTGCGGGCCACGCCGCCACCAAGCCTCCATGCAGCGAAACGCCTGTGAAAACCGCCAAATGCGGTCCTCCGCGGATGGCCAGGCCTTCGATGGTATCGAAGCTGTCCAACTCGACGTTCTCGGCCGCCACGTCGGGCAGGTACCAGCCTCTCGGTGGCGGCGGCCGACGTGTTCGCTTGCGACCATCCAAGACGCCCCGACGTTGGAGAATCCGGCCGATGGTGGGAATCGACGGACACGGTTCGATCTCTCGGGCTTCCAACTCGCGTCGAATCGCGGCCGCACCGTACTCGCCCAAGACACTGTGATCCTTCAGCCATCGGCGAATCGTAAGCACCTGTTGTTCGATTGCCGCCTTGGTACGCCCTGTGCGTTTGGGTGCCCGCGAACGACCGCTCCAATCGACCCGGTCGAGGCGTCGCCCTTTGGCCCGCTCCACCCAGCGTTGGACCGTGCACAGCGCAACGCCGAAGCGATTGGCAACCTCGCGTTGGGAGTCCCCACGCCGTACGGCCGCCACCATCGCTCGCCGTCGTTTGCCAGTCGCCTTTTTGAGTCATTGCGATCTCCTTGGGATTTCTTAGATAGGTATCGCACTCCTGGAAGATCAAAGCAAGTGCCCGCCCCTGAGCCACCAAGCGGCGGCGGATGGGCGGGCGGAACTCCAGTCGGGCTACGCCCTCCTTCCGTTCCGCCCGCCCATCCCAAACCCTCGATTTACCTCATAAGTGACCTTGATGTACTGATACTTCAGTGACCTTAATGTTGTGATACTTGGCCTTTAGTCCATAGGCAAGTTGGCCCGACTCCAGAGCGGCCAGCTTGATTCCTTCGTTCCGATGCCACGGCAGTCCCCAATTTTGATCCAGCCTGGCGTCCCAATAGCCTAGATGCTTCACGGCCGCGATTTCATCGTCGGGAATCGGCTTGCCGTGGTAGTAATCGCGAGCCAACGCCTGAATCTCAATCGTTCCCTCTTCCGAGGCGGCGACGATCGGGTCACAGGCCTTGGCATAATAAACTCGATCGAGATCGGCAATTGAGAATCTCTGCAGCGTTGTGGGCATCGTTCTGCCTGGCTAAACCGAAACCAATGGACATCGTCGATGCTAGCCATTGGCCGCTGGACAAGCAAGCAAATCGGCGTCCAATATCCGTCAGTGAGGAATATTGGAGCCCCCTTGTCACTCGCCACCAGATGGCGTGGGAACCGTTCGAAGAGATAGACCCGTCAACTTGAGACTTCATTTGGAACGTGCGTGTCTTTGTTGTAAGATCACATCCCTTGGTTGCAGCCCCCGGATCGCGTCAAGCTGCGTGGTTTAGGAAGCTGGCGAGGTGGTCACGATAGGGGTAGAGCGTTTGTTGTTCCCGCTCGATGCGCGCGGCGTGAAAGGAGGTCCAGTCTTCGTTGACGTAGATCGCTCGCAGGCTCAACACGGCCTGCGCTCCTTCGACCTCCCAACGCATCCCCGTCTGCTCCATGCGGTCCT
>DATLAN010000333.1:0-8408 GCA_035527455.1 Thermoguttaceae bacterium | reverse complement strand
CTTCCATTTTCCATCCCGTAGCGATCCAACCCGGCCGGTCATTCGTACTGTTGCCGGAAGCCCACACCGTTGACATCCTGCCACATGTCCTGATGCCGTTACAGCGGACGGAGTTCGGCTTGGAGGGATTCTTCCCGATCGAACCGGCGGCTTGCCGACTTCGGAGCCGAACTGCCCTGCCCCGCGGTGCCTTTTCCAAAAGACGACCTATATTTGGTTGTCGGTGCGTAGGAGACGCCCGGCGATTCCCTTCGTGATGAACGTCCATTCCGTGACGTTGCGGCCACTCTCCTCGAAGGCCGCTCACCGGGAAGCAACCTGATGAACCAACAACTTCGAGATCCTGGGCGGTTTCGCGTGACCTGACAGGTCGCAACTTTTCCCCTCGACAGCGATCCCGTCAACAACAACGAGGAGGCGACAGCCATGCGTCCTTCGCGCCGGCGACGCCGTACTTACCGCGCGCCCCGGTTCGAGCCGGTGGAACCTCGATTGTTCCTCTCCGGCGATCCGGTGGCCGATTTCTTGCTGGACTACTTCATCGAGAACCAGCTTTACGACGAGATCTACCCCACGCTCAACGACGCCCACGAGCTGACCGGGCTCAACGAGGTGCGAGCCGAGTACGGCTTCACCGGCGCCGGCCAGACCGTGGTGGTCATCGACAGCGGGATCGCTTACGACCATGAGGCCCTGGGCGGAGGATTCGGGTCGACGTATCGGGTCGTCGGCGGGTTCGACTTCAGCAGCGAACGCGACGGCGATCCCTACGACGACGGCCCCAACGGCTCGCACGGAACCCACGTCGCCGGGATCATCGGCAGCGACGACCCCGCCTGTCTCGGCGTGGCCCCGGGCGTCACCCTGGTGGGCCTGCGCGTGTTCGACGACGACGGCCGCGGGTATTTCTCCTGGGTCGAGGAGGCCCTGAACTGGGTCCACCTCAATCGCAACGCCTTCGAGAATCCGATCACCACGGTGAACCTCTCGCTGGGCACCTACTGGAATTCCGACGCGCCGCCGAACTGGGCCATGCTGGAAGAGGAGCTGGCCCAGTTGGAGGCCGACGGGATCTTCATTTCCGTTTCGGCCGGCAATGCCTTCGCCGCCAGCGGCCAGCCCGGCTTGAGCTATCCGGCCGCCAGCCCCTACGTCGTGCCGGTCGCCTCGGTCGACGACGACGGCAGCCTGAGCTATTTCACGCAGCGCCACCAGCGGGCGATCGCCGCCCCGGGACGCAGCGTGCTCAGCAGCGTGCCCGACTACGTCGGGAACCGAAACGGCCTGCAGGACGATTTCGCCCGATATTCGGGGACCAGCATGGCGGCGCCCTACGTGGCCGGGGCCGCCGTCTTGATCCGCCAGGCCTACGAGTTCGTCGGCGTCACCGACGTGACGCAAGACACCATCTACAACCTGATGATCAACACGGCCGACACCGTCTACGACCAGGTGACCGGGCAGAGTTACTTCCGCTTGAATCTCAGCCGTGCCATCGACGCCGTGATGCCCGACGACGACTTCGGCTCCAGCACGGAGACCGCCTACGACCTGGGCACGATCGACGCCAGGCAGTCTCTCTCCGGCGTCATCGAGCACCTGGCCGACCGCGACTGGTTCACCTTCACCGCCGGGCGGACCGGCGAAGTGACGCTCCGGGTCGACGCCTCCGCCGGCCTCTCACCCGAGTGGCAATTGACCGACGATCTGCGCGGCGCCGCCACGGCCGACAACGTCCTTTCCTTCGACGTTACCGCGGGGAGGGCCTACACGGTCGGCCTGGCCGCCCGGCAGGGCCTGGGACACTACAAGCTCGACGTGGACCTGGCTCCCTCGGACGATTACACCGGCTGGGGAACCCTCTCGCAACGACGATTCGACGACAACCGGCTCGAGGGCGAAGGCCAGTGGTTCGTCTTCACGGCGGCGGCCGACGGTCTCCTGACCGTCGAGGCCCTTTTCGCCCACGCCGACGGCGACGTCGATCTGCGGCTGCTCGACGCCGACGAACAACTCCTCGGGATCAGCAACGGCATGACCGACGGCGAACGGATCGACGTGACCGTATCCGCCGGCGACGTCTTCTACCTGAACGCCTACGTCTACGGCGGCGGCGTGAATGAGCAAGTCGATTTCCGCGTGACGAATCTCGTTTCCCAGGTCGAAGATTCCGTCCGGGTGATGGGAACCGACGGCGACGACGCCTTCGCACTGACGGCCGGCTCGACCCTGCGGATGGCGATCAACGGCGTCTCGTACGAGTTCGACTCGGCCGCGGTCGCCCACGTGTTCTTCGACGGAAAGGGCGGCTCCGATCGAGCCGAATGGACCGGAACCGCCGGAAACGACGTCGCCACGATCCGCGTCGGCTCCGCCGAACTCAGCGGTCCCGGATATCTGATCCAGGCGACCGACGTGGAGAACTTTGTCATCCACGGCGGCGCCGGGCAGGATCGGGCCACGCTCTACGACTCGGCCGGCAACGACGTCTTCGCCGCCTCGCCCGGCCGTGCCGAAATGGCCGGCGACGGTTTCGTCAACCGGGCAAGAGGCTTCGAGACGGTCGAAGCCTACGCGACCGCCGGCGGTTACGACGTCGCCAAGCTGTTCGACTCCGCCGGAAACGACCGCTTCACGGCCGCTCCGCTGTTCGCCGAGCTGACGGGCCCGGGATTCGTCAGCCGGGCCAGGGGCTTCGACTCTGCCCATGCCTACGCCACGGCCGGCGGATTCGACGTGGCCAAGCTGTTCGACTCCCGCGGCAACGACTATTTCGTCGCCGACCCCACGCAGGGTGCGCTCTACGGCAACGGGTTCTACAATCGGGCGAAGCTCTTCGAGGCGGTCCACGCCTACGCCACGGCCGGCGGCCAAGACGTCGCCAAGCTCTACGACTCGGCCGGCAACGACACCTTCGTGGCCAATCCGATCCAGGGGGCCCTCTTCGGAAACGGCTTCTACAACCGCGCCAAACAATTCGAGTCGGTCCATGCCTACGCCGTCCGCGGCGGACTCGACACGGCCAAGCTCTACGACTCGCCCGGCGACGACACGTTCATCTCCAACCCGATCTACAGCGCGCTCTACGGCGAGGGTTTCTACAACCGGGCGAAGTACTTCGAGCAAGTCCACGCACAGGCCGACGCCGGCGGCCGCGACGAGGCCCACTTCGCCGACTCGACCGGCAACGACACGCTTCGGGCGGCGCTGGATTGGGTCCTGTTGGTCAACGACCGGGTCAGCGTTTGGGCCTCCGACTTCGAATACGTCCACGCCCAGGCCGCCGCCGGCGGCACCAACAAGGCCGAACTGGCCGCCGTCGACTACGTCCTGGAACTCGACGGCGATTGGGATTAGTTGTTTGTCGGCAAAACGGCCGCCAGGCTGCCCCAGACGACTACCTCCTTGGCGCTGGCGTGACCGACGAGATTCTCGCTCGGGTCCTCGACGATGCTGCCCAAGATCAGGACGCTGTCGCCCTCGGCGATGGAAAGTGCCGGCTTGCTCAGCACGGTGACCTTCGTCGAGAGCCCGGCCAGTTCGACGACGGCCCCTTGCAGTTGCTTCGCGTCATCGATCGCGGCGGCCGTCACGGTGCCGGCCAAGAGGATGCCTTCTTCGAGTCGGGCCTCGTCGTCCAACACGCCTTGGGCCAAGCCGGCGATTTCCGATTGCTGTCCGGGCATCTGGCCGATGTCTTCCAGAAGTCCTTCGATCGCCCGCTTGCGATCGCTCACTTGAGGACCGCTGGGGTCGACGAACGTCACCAGGTACCCCAACCGGCAAAACAACGCGTAGTTGTCGGCGGTCACCTCTCCGACGGCCTCTTCGCCGCGGATGGCTTCATTGGCCTCGCCCAGCGCGGCGCCCAACTCGGCCGAACTGATCAGCGGCGGGTCGCGCGGCCCGATGTAATCCGGCGGGAGTACGCGTGGCTTGGGCAGCAGGTCCGTCAACGGGGGCGGAACCGGGTCGATCAGCGGATCGGGGGTCAGGAACGGATCGGGGCCGAGCGGGTCGGGTGTATTTGGGCCGGCGAGCAACGGGGCGGTGTCGTCCGGGGGAAGTTCGGGCGTCTTCGGATCGCTTGCAGCCTGTGGGCTCTTGTTCTCCTCAGGGCTTTGCTGCGTCTTGCCGTCTCCGTTGCCCGACTCATCTCCGCTCTGGAACCAGTGTTTCGTGTGCGGGAGAAACGGCAGGGGGAGCTTGGGGATTCCCAGCCCGCACCAGGAACCGATGTAGACGGCGATCAACAACCCGGCGACCCCGCCCAGTACGATTTCGAGGATCTGCCGCAGTGCGCTTTTCTGTTTCCGCTTTGTCCGCGGACGGGCGGTAACAGGGCGGGTCGTCGGCACGGCCGCGCCCGATCCCCCTTCTCCAAACCCCGCAAACGCGCCGGTATCGACGGACTCCTCGCCCGTATCGATGGCGGGACCGGTGTCGATCGCGGAAGGGTCTTCGGCGACGGCGCCCGTATCGATCTGCGGCGTGGCATCGGCCGTCCGCCAGATGTCGAGCATGGGACCCTCGTCGAGAGGGGTTTCGGCTATCAGTCCGACTTCGACCGACTCGGACACGGGGGCTACCGCCTGGGGCTGCCCGATGGGGATCAACGCGGGCGGGACCTCGGCCATCGCCTCGCTCAGGAGATATTCCGCCTCGCACAGTGGGCAGCGGACCTCGGTGGCCAAGTCCAGTTCGTCCGGGACCCTGACCGGCTGCTGGCACTTGGGGCAGTTGGAAATGATGGACATGCACGGCTCCTGGAGACTGAAAACTTGATTTCTATAGTGTAGCCGAGTATTCGCATGAAAACCACACACATCTTCCCCAGTTCCCCTCCTTGACGCGGCCAAAACCACGGGCAACGTCCGAAATCCGGTCCCCCGGGGTAGTTTACTTCCCTGCCTCAGCCGATATACTCAGGCACGTATCCAGGCAGCATTACCGGCATCGGTCCGTGCGCCGCGGTCCGACCGGCTTGGTCCCGTTTTGGTTTTGTTACCTTTGTAGGAGTAAGCTTATGGCATCTCTACCGGATTATGTGGCAGCGGCGAAGCCCGTGCCGCAGAATGCCCGCGCCGCGTGGCAGAAGAACATCGCGCCGACGTACGCGGGCATCATGCTGTGGTTCGTGTTTTGGAAAGGGATGGTATCGGGCAGCCCGACTCCCGGCGGAGCGCTTGCCGCGGGCGTGGCCGTCGCCGTGTTGGGCGTGATCATCGGGGCCTTGATCTGCCATTTCGGCACCTACTTGGTACCGGGGCTCTTGGGGCAGAAGACCGGGTTGCCCTTGTACGTGGTGGGAACGTCAACGTACGGAGTCAAAGGCGGCTTCATCATGCCGGGCTTCCTGATGGGGTGTCTGCAGTTCGGCTGGCTGGCGGTCAACGCGTTCTTCACCGTCAAGCTGATCTGCAACTGCTTCGACATTGCGCCGGAGGCCAACGATGCGGCGATCTTCACGCCGAACGTGCTGCACGCGCTGATGGCCGTCGCTTACATCCTTCTGGCCGTGTTCATCGGGCTCAAGGGCATTCAGTACGTCGCCAAGGTGGCTACCTACATGCCGTTGATCCCGCTGGTAATCTTGATCATCCTGTTGGTGAAAACCGCCGGTGGACTGGGGGACTTCAGTCAGGAGGACATCAAGGCAACGGCAGCGAAGGCCGTAGTTGTCAAGACCGAGGCCAAGGCCGAAGCAGAAGTCGCGTTGGCTGCCGCCACGACGGATGACGAAAAGGCCGAGGCTGACAAGGAAGTGACCAAAGCAAAGAAGAACCTCGAAGCGGCAGAGGGCGTCGCTAAGAAAGACCCGCTCGACGGATTGGGTGTGCTTCTGCTCCTGCCGGGCATTATCGTCGGGTTCTTTGCCACGGCCGGGGCTGCGGGAGTCGACTTCGGCATGAACAGCCGAAACTCCGCCGACGTGCAGGCCGGCGGACTGGTCGGCATTGTCGGGGCCACGGTGTTCGCCGGCGGAGCGGCCGTGCTGATCGTCGCCGGGGCGTACGGGGCCGGTCTGATTCCCGCCGCCGAAGTGGGCCAACTCGACGCCGTGGAAGTGATGAAGGTCATTTTCCAAGGGGACGCGTTCTTGGGCCTGACGCCGGCGAAGTGGCTGTTGTTCCTCTTGGCCATTTCCGCTTTTGCCCCGGCGTGTTTCCCCGCCTTCATCGCCGCGAACAGCTTCAAGACGACCATGCCCAACGTCAGCCCGTGGATCTCGGTCGGGCTGGGCACCCTGTGCGCCGTCGCGCTGGCCGTCAGTGGTTGGGCCGGACAGGCCGAGGCCGTCTTCCTGGTGATCGGCGCGTCCTTCGGTCCGATCTGCGGCGCCATGCTGGCCGACTTCTTGTTGTCCGGCAGGAAATGGGCCGGGCCGCGGGCCGCGTTCAATCCGGCCGGCTGGATCTCCTGGGCCGTCGGCTTCGTCGTGGGAGCCATCGATCTGGTGGCCGATAAGGCAAAGATTCCCGACATCGCCGTGGGTGTCCCCTGTCCGTCCGTGGCGGCGCTGATCGTCGGCTTTGTGCTGTATATCGTGCTGGCCAAGGCCGGGCTGGAAAGCAGGAAGCTGGAAATGCCGCAAACGGCTGGAGATTGAGCGGCTCGACTTGCTCGGGCGAATGGCTTGAGAGAATGAAAACGCGACGCGGCCCGCTTTGGCGGGCCGCGTCTTTTTTTGCGCGGCGAAGCCGCAAGCGGCATGAGGGACTATTGCTCGACACGCGAGAGGCACAACTGCCCGCGCGCTGCCTCGGCCAGGATGCTGCCGGGGAACATTTGCTTGCCGGCAGACGAGGACTCGGTCTTGCAGCAGTTGATGAGCATCTCGGCCAGTTGGTCCCATTGGGCAAACCCCATCGCCTGCATCGGCCACGTGCGGCGGCGCCAAACCGCGATGAGCAACTCGCGGACCAGATAGCGGGGCAGTTCGGTCATCGGCCGGCCGTCGATCACGATCGCGCCGGCATCCTTCACCGTCACGCACCGCTGGATCAGATCGTCCACCATCCAGTCGACCGCCGCCTGCGCCTCGTCGGCCAACGTGCCCAGGCGCAACAAAGCATCGACCACGGCGGAATTGAACTGCTCGGCCAATCGGGGCAGGAGTTCATGGCGGATGCGGTTTCGCGTGAAACGCACGTCGGCGTTGCTCGAATCGGATCGATAGGGCTGCCCGAGGTCGTCCAGATAAGCCACCAACTCCGACCGACGCATCTCCAACAGCGGCCGGATCAGCGTGGTGGTGGCGGGGGGCAGCGTCGCAGCCCGGTCGGCAGGCTCGTCGGACGCCTCCTCCGCCTCGTCCATTTCGAGAAACGGCAAGCGAAGCAACCTCGCCCGGGCCATCCCTCGCAGGCCCCCGATGCCCGTGCCGCGGATGATCCGGTGCAGGATCGTCTCGGCCTGGTCGTCGGCCGTGTGGGCCGTGACGACGTACCGGGCCCCGAGTCGGGCGGCCGTCGCGGCGAGAAACTCGTAGCGGACCGTGCGAGCCGCGGCCTCCAGTCCGTCGCCGCCGCAGCCGGTCAACTCGTCGGGCCGGCCATGGCCCACTTCGCAGGGGATTTCGAGCCGCCTGCAGAGGTCGCCTACGAACGCCTCGTCCGCCGCGGACTCATCTTCTCGCAAATGGTGGTTGAAATGCGCGACCGCGAGCCGACCCTCGCCGTCGGTTTTCAGTGCCGTCATGGCGCGCAACAGCGCCACGCTATCGGCCCCGCCGGAAACGGCCAAGAGCACGGTCACGTCCTGCCATGTCTGGGGCGGCCAGGCAGCGGCCAATTTGGCTTCGATCGGGTGAAGGGACATGCTTCGATCGGGTGCAGGGGCGTGGGATACGGAGGTCGGAATTCCAGCCGGAGGGATGCCAACAGAGAAATTGCAGACGGAAATCCGCGATACGTCAACCCATCTTCCCCACACCGCGGCCCACCTGTTCGAGGTATTCTCTTTTCCCAGTTCCTCCCGTCCATCGAACTTGTGTCCGGTAGGCGGCGGGAATTGCCGAAAAAAAGAGCCTTGAGAGAATTCGGCCACTTTGGGTGGACTTTTGCCATCCTGCCGCACGCCAAGCCGAAAAGCCCCTTCATTCTTCCCATTTCCCCCGGACGAAACTCCTAACTTCTGTCCAGATCTTGGGTTATCTTGCGGCGGTCGGTTCTCGGCAGTTGCAGTTTGCGGAAACTCTGTTAAGATATAGAATCAAGGGATGGATGGTGGCGGTTGGTGCCGCCACCAAACCGGAGTATGATACCCTAGTAACTAAACAAAGAACTTTTGGACGAGTGTCTTCGGTGTCCCGAGAGGGAATCGAAGTCGAAAAGCTGTTCGAAGCGAGTTTTCGACTGGCTCTGTTATTGGCAGCAAGAACCACCCGACGTTCGAGAGTGGATGGC
>DATLAN010000332.1:0-26022 GCA_035527455.1 Thermoguttaceae bacterium | reverse complement strand
CAACACGCACCCAACAGATACGACCAACCAGCAGAACGAACTGCTCGATTGGCAACAGAAAACAAAAAACAGCACTCGAAAAGAGTCTAACCGTCTCGTCCTGTAATAGATTCACGTCCTAGGAGCGAGACGGCTACTATCCGCGGAGCGAGACGGCTGCTATACCGGCACGTCTTCCCGCACGCTGAACTCCAGCTTCCACCGCCCTTCGGTCTTGGTGGAAACGCACCATAGCTCGAACATCCCCAGCTCGGTAAGCCGCGAGTGGAATCGGACGGGCACGTAGGGCTCGTCGATGGCTTCATCGGCCGGCAGTTCGGTTTGAAGCGAGTCGGTCTCCGACAGCTCGTCCGCGGTCCAGGTCGCCAGCACGTCGCCGGGGCGGTCCTCTTTGCGCGTCGAGGAGCTGAAGATGCGGAAATGGGCCGACTCGCCGACGACCAGGCCGATCTCCTCGCCGGGCACGTCCGTTTCCGTGCCTTCCTCCATCCCAAACGGCACCACGCACAACGCCCGAAGCGGCCGCGCGGCACCGGGTACCGCCAGGCCGGCCGTCTCGATCCCCACGTAATAGGCCCGGGCCGTGCCGCCGCGGATCCGCACGCCGCCGGACTGCTTGGCCCAGCCGTAATAGGCCGCCCCCCGGGCCGCCGCGTGGTCCAGGTCGTGCTCGCCGGCCAGCATCTGCGGGGCCGACTCCGCAGCGAACCAGTCCGACAACACCTCCAGCAGCCGCTCCCGCAACACGTCGGCCTTGAACACCCCGCCGTTGAACAACACCCGCGTGGGTTGGACCGGCCGGGTCGGATCGTCGCCGTGGGCCTGCAGAAACGCCGCCAGGTGACGCGTCACGCCCGTGTCCGACTCGAACGGCAGTCCGATCTCCTGGAACCCGGACGCCCGACGCCGGGCCGGCCGATCGGTCAGCTTGCAGCGCGGGAAGAAGCCGTCGACCAGCAACTCGCCCACGGCCGAACGTTCCACCTCGACCGATACGGTCCCGCCGATCAGCTTGCTGCCGCGTCCGAGGACGGAAATCGGATGTTTCTCTTTTCCATCCGGCGAGAGCAGCGATTCCTTGGCGTTGCGGCAGGAGTGCCACAGCGCGACCGACTGCCAGGGGTCGAGTCGCACGCCCTGCTCGGCGAACTGCCCGGCCACGAAGTGGGCCAGCGTCAGATCCATGTTGTCGCCGCCGACCAGCAGGTGGTTGCCCACGGCGATCCGGTTCAGGGCCAGTTCGCCGTTCTCTTCGCCCACGCCGACCAGCGTCAGGTCGGTCGTGCCGCCGCCGACGTCGCAGACCAGCAGCGTATCGCCGACGGCCAGCAGGTCCCGCCAATGTTCGCCCGTGGCGGCCAGCCACGAATAGACGGCCGCTTGCGGTTCCTCCAGCAGCACCAGCCCCCGCGGCAGCCCGGCGGCCAAGGCGGCCTCGCGCGTCAGCTCCCGGGCGCTGGCGTCGAACGAGGCGGGAACGGTCAACACGACCTGCTGCTCGGCGATCGGCGCGTCGGGGAAAGCGTGTTCCCAGGCCGCCGCCAGATGCTCCAGGTAGCGACGGGCGGCGGTCACCGGCGAAACCTTGGGGATCTCTTCCGACGCGTTCCACGGCAGGATCGCCTGATGCCGGTCGACCCGGCTGTGACACAGCCACGACTTCGCGGCGGCGACCGTCCGGTCGGGCACTTCCGCGGCCTGTCCCCGGGCGAACTCGCCGGTGGCGAACTCGCACTCGGCCGCCCAGGGCAGATCGAACGCGCCCCCGGCCGACTCCTGTTCGGCGGCCAGATACAGGAATGAGGGGAGCACGGTGCGCGATTCCACGGTGCCGGCGGCGACCAGTTGCGGGATCGGCAGCAAGTGGACGCTCGGCCGGTCCGTTTCCACGGGCACGTAAGCCAGCACGCTGTTGGTCGTGCCCAGGTCGATACCCACGATATATTTTGCGGTCATGTATGTCTTCCTCGGTTCCATCATGCTGCGTTTAGCGTGCGCTGCATTTAGCGCATGCTGCGTTTAGCGGGCGGGCTTGCCCGCCGTTGCGGAAGCACCGTTTTCCCGGCAAAGGAAGGAACGGCGGGCAAGCCCGCCCGCTAAACGGCAACATCCGGCAATCCTGCACTGTAAAGTTGGGAGCTGCATAGGATTCCGTCAACTCGTTCTGCAAAGCTACTCACTACGTCAACTCCACTTCCACCGGCGCGACCACTCGGGCGGCGGCTTTGGTTCCGGACCAGGCGGGCAGCTCGCAGATCGACGCCTCCCAGCCGTGGTGGACCATCTGTCCGCGGAAGGGTGGCTCGCCGGTCACGTTGCCCGTCAGGCGGTATCGGCCCGGGTCGAATCCGGCGGGCACGTCGACCTCGGCGCCTTCCCGGTCGGCGAGAACCGGCTCGAGGGCAAACAGACGCTCGAACACTTTTCCGCAGTCGCGATGGACGTCGCGTGCGGCGGCCCCGATTTGGGCGTCGCTGTAGCTGCCCAGCGGCTCTTGCACGAAGTCGATGAACCGGGCCTCCCGCTGCAGGGCGGCCAAGAGGGTCAACGCTTCGCTGCGGGTGGGTTTCGACTCGGCCGGCGGTTTGGGTTTTGCCGAAGGCTTCGGCCGGGCACCTTCTTCTTTTGCCGCTTCGGCCCCCCCGAGAGCCTGCTCGATCCGCCGGGCCGCCGCGGCGCTGAACAACGTGATGAAGAAAACGCGTATTGCCAGGAAAATTCGTCGCATGTTGTTGTCTTTCTGGAGGGAGGACACGCCGAGACACAGGTCCACAGACCACAAGAAAGAGTACAACGCAATCGCCCGCCGTATGTCAATCCCGGTCGGAAGTGAAAGATCCCGGTGATTCGTACCCTGAAGTCAAGGTGCAGGGTCTGAACCCATCGCGACCTTAGCCGGAGTGTCCAGTACCGGCGGGGGGTCAGGAAGGAGAAATGGAGAAAACAGAAATATTTTCCTTTACACATTCGGCCGTCTCGGCTAAACTGATCGCTGTAACTGAGACCTCTAGGGTGAAGAACCGCCCGCAACCTCCAAGAGGCAGCGACAACACACACCGACAACCGCCGTCCGTTGAGGATGGCCTTTCTTTTTGCGGTGTGTTTGCGATCCGCTTTCAGTGGACGCTTTCCCCTGATTACAAGAGACGAAGATTCTTCGCCCGTGTTTCGATTTCAGGACAACCGACCGACCGCCACCACGCAACGATGGAGGAATGACAAGTGAGAGGAACGATTCTGGGCCTGATGGGTTTGATGTTGGTCGGCGCGGGGCAGCAAACCGCCTCCAGGGCGGCCGTCACCATCAGCCACCAAGTCGATACTGCCGAGAACGTGAGCGGTCTGCCGGAAAACACCCTCTATGGTTCTCCGGTAACCTGGTCACTCAACGTCGATCCTGCGGCAACGAACTGGATAGCATGGAACGACCGGCCATCGACGTATCCGATCGGCGGGAAGGAATACGTCGGAATGGGCGACTCGTGGATTGGCATTGACGACTACTTCATTCTGACGGTACAGAATCCCGTTGGTGATACGAAGTCCGTGATCATGGACTACAACTATTTCCTCGCCAATTCCGTCGGAACGCAAGCGATCCTATTCGGTCAGGCGGACGCAGCCCCCGACGTTCACCGTTTCTATTACGGCTCCGGCTACAATCTAAGGGCACCATGGACCGGAGATCCCAGCAACCCGATACCGGGACTGCAATGGGACGGAGTCGTGGGGGAGTCGTGGCACCATACCTATTTCGACGAAGACGGTGCGTTCAACGACCTCTTCACGGTGAGCGGTCGATACGACTTCAGCATGACCTACGGCAACTCGGGCAACGTCATGGCGAATCACCCGGACATGTACATCCTGGCCGATGGCGCCGTCACCGTGCCCGAACCGTCCACGCTGATCCTCCTGGGCATGGGTGCCGTCGGGGTTTTCTTCGGTGCGTGGCGGCGCAGAGGGGCTTTTCGTCAGGGCAAGCCCTGACCTACCGGCTAGAACTCCACGAGCCCGGCGCCTTCTACTGCGGCGAAATTGGCCTCCATCAGCTCGCGGTGTTCGGCCGAAAGCGCGGCCGCGAAATCCTTGCGGGTCATCGACCGGGGCACTTTCAGCAGCCAGCGGTAGACGTCGCTGGTCGGGCAGCCGAGCGTCGTGGGGTTGATGTCGCGAACGTATCGGACCGTCTTGGCGATCTGGGGGCACCGCTGCTTCATCAGCGCCAAGCCCAGGTTGTAGTCGGCGATCCGGGCGTTGAAGGTGTCTTTCGCCCGGCTGCTCTTGGCGGCCTGGATGTGGCTGTTGGCGATCAGCACCCGGTAGTCTCTCGGGGCGTCGATGATCTTCTCCACGCGGAAGGGCAGGTAGCCGACGTGGGCGATCTTTCCGCGTTGGCCCAGGTAAGATGGCCGCCTGGAGCGTGGCCACCACGATCGTCGAGCTGCTGCTGAGGCCGGCCGCAATGGGCACGTTGCCGCACAAGGCCAGGTTCAGCCCTCGGATCTTCACGTCCTGATACCGGTGTTGCAGCCGGAGCACGCCGGCCTTGATGTAATTACCCCAATCACCCGCCGCGCTGTAAAGCATGTTGCGGACCCAGTCGCTGTCGACGAAATTGGTCCAGTCGCTCCAGGCGAACCGCCCGATGAGTTCGGAGATGTTGAACCGCAGGGGCTTGAACTTCCGCGGCTGGGTGTTGACGGCCACCACGTCCGGATCGGTCAGGCCGTGCTTCAGGTCGCCCGCCAGCAAGTTGGCCAGCTCCTTGTCGTCGAACGCCAGCACGTCCAGATTGAAACCGGCGACTTCAGCAGGCCACCAACCACGAACATGTTCCCGGCGTCGTTCCCCACGCCCATCATCATCAGGTAGGTCGGATCGAGGATCAGCACCTCCAGTTCGTGATCCAGGATGAATTGCCGAAGCGCCTCGGTGTGATCCGCTTGGCCCAATTGGGGAATGTCGAACGACCAGATGACGTTATTGAAGCGCGCAAGGTCGGTGTACTTCGCCCTGGCGATTCGTCTGGCCGTTTCCTGGATCGTCGCCGCGCCCGATTCGCCCGACATGATGCCGACGCGAACGGCCTCGGGCACATTGAACCGACCGAGGAACAGCCCGGCCTGGGACATGGCCAGGGCCAGATCGATGCTCGTGTTCGTCTTGAGCGTCTTCTTCGGCCCGGCGATCATCCCGGGCTGGCTGCGCACGAGCCTCCCATCGACCAGGTAGCTCAGCTCATACTTGTTCTCCGCGAGTTCCTTGGACGTGATGCCCGTGAATCGGAGCTTCTTGTCCTCCTGCGGCGAGTCGCGGGCGTTCTCCAGCTTCGAGACCGCCCGGTCGACCAGCATCGAGATATCGACGCCCGGCTGCTCGGCCTGCTCTTGTCCAAAACCTCGCTGACGCAGCGCCGAGGAGGCGGCCGCATAGTCGCCGCCGTGTTCCAGCAGGGTATAGACGGCAAACGGGGAATAGGCCCGGTTGTGCTCGAAGGGCGCCGCGTTGGTCGAGAAGACGTAGAAGACGCCGTCCTTGAGCGTAGCACTGCAACCGGATCGCTTCCCCGGACGCCGCCATTGTTCGTTTTCGCCCGTCCGGCTCAGCGCCCAGCCGTGGGCTCGCAGGATCGCTCGAACGTCGCCGCGCTGGTTGAACTCGTCGCCGGGGCGCGACGTGTCGAGGTTCTCATACGTACTGTAGGGCGTGTCCGAACCGCCAACAGGCTCGGGCACGTACTCGTTCAATTCCCAGGCGGCCTGCAGCAGCGTTTCGCGCTCCGGTTCCGTCAGTACGGGCGGATCGGTCAGGCTTCCCTGGACCAGTTCGTAGCCCGGCGTCGGGTCGCACAGAAACAATCCGCCGTTGCCGCGGGTTTCGATCAGCGTGACAATGATGTACTTGCCGCCATCCGGGTCCGTGCGTACGGCGTATTCCTTGCCGAAGAAGCGAACGTACTCCCGTCCCTCACGCGTGTAGATGTCCTCCGGCGAGACCGGCTGCTTGCGCTGGGCCAGCTTCATACTGCCGCCGATCTGGTTCTGGCGGCGATAGACAGCGTGCCAGCCGCCCGATTGGGAGGTTTCGACGACGAGGCGATCGAGCAATCCGGGTGCGACGGCCTGTTGTGCGGTGGCCGGTATCGGGTCGTTCGATCGCCGGGTCCACCATGGGATGAACTTCTGGCGAGCCCAGCCCGTGTGCTCCGGACACACCCACTCGCTACGGAAGTCGTCCAGTCCGACGCGGTAATCGACGCGCATCGTTTTCGGGGCATCCTCGTCGGCACCGCGCTTCGTGTGGACCGAGTAGTAGATGTCTTGGACGTGGTACTCGGTGTCGATGGCCTGGCCGCTGAGGATGCCCTCGGCCGAGGCCGTCGCTTCGTGCTTCTGCCGCTCCGGCGGCGGGAATTCGTGGCCGCAGTCCGGGCAGGCAGCGTACCCGGTCGCGATCATCGAATGGCACTCTGGACATTCCTTCGCCGGCGCCCCACCGTTGCCAGTGCCGTTGCCTTCTTTGACTTTGATCTGGTCCACGGGGCCGTGGCGGAGGATGTTCCCGCCGTAGTCCAACACAAGGCGATTCTTCTTGCCTGGATACAGGCGAAAGCCGCGACCGCAGGCCTGGTAGAACAGCCCCGCGGAAGCATGTCTTCTCCAGGAGGCCGGAGCAGCCGATAGGTCGGCAACAGGAACAGAAACGGATTGTCGTGGGCGGCCGCCAGATGGTCCACCGTTCGCTGCAACTCGGACATCCTGAACGGGATCGTCAGATATGCCGGAAAGCGATAGCCGGCTACGGGGGCGTAGCTGCCGATCCGACGCGTCGAAGGCAGGTGTTCAACGGAGGCGTCTTCGCAGTCGAGCCCCAAGCCCCGGGCGATGGCCCGATGGAAAGCCGGGCGATCGATCTCCTCAATCATCAGCTCTTCGGTGGTGAGCTTGATTCTCTCGGCCGTTTCGTCACAGACGCCCACATGATGGCCCGGTCCGTGGGTCACCACCCGGTAGGGCAACTCGTACGGATCGCGATGTGGATACGACGTGGCCAGCGTCCCGTCGGGACGGAGAAAACGCCGGGTCACCTCATATTCCGAACCCCAGAGAGTCTTTCATTCTGCGGGAACGGTCGCCAGGCCCCCGACGGACTCCAGCGACTGCCAAAACCGTGTCAACGCTTGCATCATCTTCCTCCTCATTTCTGCCGACGAATCCTCGTCGGATTAACCAGTTTTCGATGGGTGTGCTGTCGGCGTCGCGCGTGTATTGGGCGACGTTCGACGGCCGAACAACCAGACTTCGCGGCGTGCGCGAGTCGCTGAACTTGACCTCGAACCCCGCCCGTAGCAGACGCGGCTCCTGCCGAATCTCATGAACGGCAAACAGATCGTCGGCCCTGCGGACCTCGATCTTGTGCTTCTTGTTGCCCCAGTAATAATGGACCTCCTTGAGCGTGACCCATTCGATCCCCTCGACGTCGATACAATTCAGCGCGCCCTCTCCGTAGCGGCGCAGAGGCTCCAGGGTATATTTCCCGGTGCCAGGAAAGAAATGTTCACTGCCGAAGAGATGCTTGCCGAACTTGGCCCGATAGAGCTGCTTCTCCCACTCGCTGGAGGCGTTGACCCGCAGCTCGCCGATCCTTGGATCGTAGACCACGACGTCCCGCTTCTCCGGCCGGTAGAATACGCAGCAGGGACCGTCCTCATCCATGATGCCCTCCCGCCGGTAGGCGTCTCCATGCCGCACCAGAAACCAAACGCCGTCTTCCTTGGAATACGGAAAAACCTGCGAACCCCGTCCCCGGTTGCGGGACTGGAACACCTTGTCCAGATCTCGCTCCAACGCCCGCAATTGGTCGTCGTCCGGCATGGTGAATTCAGGGAGGTCCAACCGGTCGGTCTGATAGTACCGGAAGGCCCGTGGGCGGGTCAGGCGGCCTTCGCAGTGCTTCTGCTTGAGCAGCTCGCTGTTGTGAAGCCGTTGGCGCTTCGATGGGATGACGTCTCTTTGGACAAGGCGACGGCCATTACCCGACACGGGGACAACAAGGGCAAGCGTGACGAGATAGTCCCCCTACACCCGGTCGTGGTCGAGCACCTACGGAAGATCATCAACTTCGGCCCCCTGGTATTCTATTGGCCCCTGAACCGACGGTTGCTGTGGGAGATCTTCGGGGAGATCCAGGAAGCGGCCGGGATTCACCTCCCCTGCCACGAGAAGCACGAGCACACGCCGGCCTGTCACGTGTACGGGTTCCACGATCTTCGCCGGGCATTGCCACCCTGAACGCGCCGAAGCTCTCAGGCAACGCCCTACAGGCCCTCATGCGGCACGAAAACTACTCGACTACGAAACGCTACATCAACATGGCCCGGCAACTTGACGGGGCGGTCGAGAAGCTGCACGTGCCGGACGTGCTGAAGGCCGCGAGATAGACTCAGAATGTCTGCACTTCTCTCTTTGTCCGAGTGCCTGGGCTGTAGACACCAGAACTGGGCGGCATCTCGCTGATCGCTCTGCCGATTTGTGTCTTGTGCTGGTCCGCCGTCAATCGCGTGTAGTGGAGTGAATGCCTGTCGCGCTCCGCATACCCAACCATCTCGGTACAGGAGGCGTTGAGTTCCAATATCTCGACTTGTGGGCTCCCCTTACAAGCGGGGAGCGGCTGCTTTGTGAACCGCACCTCTCGCGTGTCCGGATCGTATTTCACGTCCTCAAGCCTGCACCGCGCATGCCCCGGCTCCGAGAGAATGTAGTAGTACCCGTTCATGTCGATACTGCATTCTTCGACGCGAAACGTTCCCTTGCGACCGTATATCAGCCGCCAAGTCCCGGCGATCATTTTGAAGAACTCGTTGGGCGACGTCGGCCCGACAGCCTGTGTCGGCTGCGGCGTAGGGCTCATCGAATCTGCGCGAGGCCCTAAGGTCTTCATCTTCCTTCTGATTTGGTTACAGGTCGGCCCCAAAGCAGCCAAGAGGTTCCCGTCGTCTCTGTCTGCAGGAAAAAGGGCCGGGCGTATACTATACCCAGAAGGTCGGTGGGAACATGTAGGTCTCGGCCTCGGGGGGCCAAAACGAAACACCGATCTTTACCAAGACCACCGATGAAAAGCCCCAACTCAAGAAGCACGTTGTCTCGTATAACCTCCTTCTTATCGCCACGAATCACAGCACAATCATCCGGGGAGAACACAAACGCGCCGAAATCCGTCTCACGCAACTGCCTCAGAAGATCGTCGAGTGGATAGGATGTAAGGTCAAAGACCCCCTGTGGCCATACCGTCACTTCAGCGTCATGCTCTGGGTTCTCCTGTACAGCATAAGCGGGATCCAGTCCCTCGACCGAGGAGGCAACGAATATTCTAGGCTTCATCGCGGAGAATCCCGGTATTGAATGTCGCCCTTCCCGGCCACCAGAAAAGGACCCGCAGCCAATCGCCGTAAGTCCTTATAGAACAAGAAGTACCGGAGGAGGGACTTGAACCCTCATGTCCCGAAGGACACTGGATTTTGAATCCAGCGCGTCTGCCATTCCGCCACTCCGGCTAAGTGCTTAGCTGGCAAAGGGTGTGTCGCCAATTCTAGCACCTGATCGGGAACGTGTGAACCCGCGCCGTAGGACAGCTTCGCGATCGCTTCCTGCTTGTTGGTCGCGTTGATCTTCGTGTACAGGTTCATCGTCATCGTCAGGGTCTTGCGGCCGAGCAACTCCTGCACACTCTTGGGGTCCGCGCGGTTGTCGCTGATGCTCCAGCCAAGTGGGCGCAACGCACGGAACAAGAGGCGCATCACACTCTACCTTTGGGGGGGCTGCAAGGAGGGCCAACGGACTTTCGATACCGCATATGAAGATGGCCCAATCCTCGCCTTGAAAGACGTAACCGAAGGGATCTCCATGACTTACGCCGAGAGTCTCACTCCCCGAACGCGAACGAATAGAGCTTCGCACGGTTCAGTTCGAACTTCAGTCGTACGGGTTGGCCTTTCAACTCGCGCAGCGCGTCTTGCTCGACCAACCGGACAGGCTCATCGGTCATGTCGCCGGAAATCGGATGACCGGCCGCCAATGACTCGCCCTGAATATCGAGGACGGTGACGCGAACCGAACCGCCGGCCGCGTCGGCCGTCACGCGAAGCGATGGGCCGGAGAAGACGATCGGGCCGGTGAGCACCGTGGCGGGCCGATCGGCGCGTGCCGGTTCATAGCCGGCAAAACCGTCCACGCGGAGCGTGGCCAGGCAAAGGAAACCGTCGCGCCAACCGCCGTGCTGCCCGTTCGATCCGCCGTAATAAAGACGGATCTCCTCGTCCAGCACGATCGGATCGTTGGCCCCGTAGACGCAGCCCCAATCGTACGCGCCCTCGGTTTCGCTGTTCGGGATCAGCGGGGTGCCCGGGTCGATCCGCTTCCACTCGACCGTGTCGGGGCTCCAGGTCAACTCGCAGTGTACCCGATCGGCGTCCCGGCGGAGGATCATCAGCAGACCGAGATAGACGTCGGCGTAACGAAACACGGGCATGGCGTACGTCTGATGAGCCGTCTCGCCGCGGAGGACCTCGACGGCGGGCGTCCATGTCACGAAGTCGGCACTTTCCGTGCGGCCCACGATCCGCTGGCCGTCCCAAAGCCGCGTGATGCCTACGTACTTGTTCAGCTCCGGTGCCCAAAAGGCGTTGTTGTGCGTATCGCCCCGGGCGTCGATCTGAGGGCAGGGCACCGCGTCGCTCCACCGCAGCCCATCGGCCGAAAACCGCACGGCCATGCCTTGGTAAAACATCTTGTATCGCCGCCGGGGGTCCTTCTCGCCGTGATCTTCGAAAACTCCGGCCCCGTGCGGCCCGCGGATGACCAGGTTGTTGGCCTTGCTCCCTTGGAACTCCACCAGCCCGAGTTCCGGCCTCTCCCATTCCAGTCCGTCCTTGCTCGTGGCAAAACAGACGCCCATCTCCCGCCCACGGGGACGATAGCGGACGTCGCGGCGTTCCTCCCTCGGCGTCCGGCTGACCGCCTCATCCACGATGAACGGGCTGTACCAGCACTGGTACCGCTTCTGAAGTCGATCGTAGATCACGTTGGCATAGAGATTATCGAACCGCGGTTCCCACGGCTTGTCTTCCGCAAACAACGGGTTGCCCGGATGCTTCTTCACGGCCCCTACCGCCAGCCGGGCGTTCTCGGTCTTCTCCACGATTCGGCTATCCAACAGCAGATAGCGGGGGCGTGCGGGAATCCGGGCCGTCGTGTCTTCCTCGGCGTCCGCGATTTGGGCAACAGCGACGAGCCCCGGAAAGCAGACGGCGAAGCACACGATACCGGGCATGGTTCGTTTCATGGTAGCTCCCTTTCTTCTCCACCAACTTCTTGGTGCCGTTTGCGGCTCACCGGCGAGCCAACGGTCACGAACTGCAGCGGAGTCATCGTCGTTCCAGCCTCATAGAACCGGACGGGTGGGCTCTGCGTGGATTGTAAACGCTCGATCCCGTGTCGGTCAAGCTGGTCCGGGAAAGGCCCCTTGTTTGACTGGACCCGATGAATCGGGTCACTACGAACTGTGGCGAATCGCAGAATGGCGAGCCTTGGTGTCCCATCCCGGTTCGCCATGGCGGCCGTACGCCAAATCGGCACGAACGGGTACGAAGATCATCCGAAGCCTGTTGGCGGAAAAGCGCCATCTTGCCCAGCTCAAGAAGTCTCCGGAAAATCGGGCCCTGCAATCTGCAAATTCCTTGACCTCGGCGGGGCCGTTGTGTAAGAATGAATGTGAACGGGACGGACCTTCCGACCGTAACCATTCGGGCAGGTTGACACGCTTATCTTCGGCAATCCAGCCACTGCCCAAACGACTTGTCTTTTTCAACTTGTCTTTTTCATCTTTTCTCGTGGCAGATTGCTGCCGATCGACCCGGTTTGGCCAAGCTGCGGTTTTCCTTCGGTTCGGCCGTCAAGTCTTATCGGGCTTGATGGCAAAGTTCGTGTGCGCAACGTCGGGCACGCCGCCCGCGCCCGACGGCATGGAATCACGCAGGAGGACGCCATGAAATCGCTTCAAGGAAAGTTCCTGATCGCTACGCCCCAGCAGTTGGACTCGAGTTTCGTCCGCACGGTGATCTTCGTGGTCCAGCACACCGAGCAGGGCGCGTTCGGCGTGGTCGTCAATCGCCCGGCCAGCGCGATTTTTCGCGTGCTTTGGCAACGGGCGGCCAAACAGGGTTGCAGCGGAACCTGGCAACTGCACCTGGGCGGACCGGTCACCGGCCCGTTGATGGCGGTCCACGGCGACGCCTCGCTCGGCGAGATCAAGGTCCTGCCGAACGTCTTCTTCGCGGCCAAGGAAGACCACGTCGCCCGGGCCATGCAGCAGTTCCTCTATCCCTGCAAGGTCTTCATCGGCTATGCCGGTTGGGGCCCGAACCAGCTCGATCACGAGCTGGACAAAGGCTTCTGGCTGGTCGCCCAGGCCCCGGCCGCCCGGGTGTTCTCCGGCGACGAGAACCTCTGGGAGGAAATGATCAAGGAGGTCCGGACCTCGCTGTTGCACACCGTGTTCAACATCCGGCACATCCCCAACGACCCGCTGCTGAATTAGGCCGGGATCATCCGTATCCGTCAGTTCGGATCAAACAGGTAGGCCGGAACAAGCGCAGCGCAGTTCCGGCACGGGGAATTGCACAGCAAATGCCGGAACTGCGCTGCGCTTGTTCCGGCCTACATCTCCATCTTGCGAATCCGGCTACCGCGAGGGGCGTTTCCCGGCGAACCGAAATGTCCTAGAATGTGTCTAGACGGGCAGATTCCCACCACCCGTCGGCAACAGGCCGATCCACCCCAAGCGACCGGAAATGCGATGACCGCGGAAAACGCTCCTCGGACGATGTTCGAGAAGATCTGGGACGATCACGTCGTTTGTGCCGAAGAAGGACGCACGCTCCTTTATATCGACCTGCAATTGGTCCACGAGGTGACCAGCCCGCAAGCCTTCGAGGGGCTTCGCACCGCCGGGCGGAAGATCCGGCGGACGGAGCGGACCGTGGCCACGCTGGATCACAACGTGCCCACCACCGACCGCTCGTTGCCGATCGAAGATCCCGTCTCCGAGCGGCAGATCGAGACGATGCGGGCGAATTGCCGCCAGTTCGGCGTGCGGCTGTACGACCTGGACGACCCGCGGCAGGGCGTGGTGCACGTGATCGGGCCGGAACTGGGGCTGACGCAGCCGGGGATGACGATCGTCTGCGGCGACAGCCACACGGCCACCCACGGCGCGTTCGGGGCGCTGGCCTTCGGCATCGGCACCAGCGAAGTCGAACACGTCCTGGCCACCCAGACGCTCGTGCAGCAGAAGCCCAAAACGTTCGAGATTCGCGTCGACGGCCGCCTGCCCGAGGCCGTGACCGCCAAGGACCTGATCCTCTACCTGATCGGCCGGATCTCGACCAGCGGCGGGACCGGGTATTGCATCGAGTACACCGGCGAGGCGATCCGGGCGCTGAGCATGGAAGAACGGATGACCGTCTGCAACATGACGATCGAGGCCGGCGCCCGATCGGGACTCGTGGCGCCGGACGCGACGACCTTCGAGTACCTGCGCGGCCGCGAGTTCGCCCCGGAGGATTTCGACGCCGCCGTCGAGCGTTGGAAACAGTTGCCCAGCGACGACGGGGCCGGCTACGATCGCGTGGAAACGTTCGATGCCGCCCACGTCGGCCCGCAGGTCACCTGGGGGACGAATCCGGGCCAGGTCGTCGAGATCGGCGGCCGGGTGCCCGATCCGGCCGACTTCGCCGAGCCCTCGCAACAGAAGGCGGTCGCCGCAGCCCTGGAGTACATGGGGCTGAAACCGGGCACGCCGATGACCGACGTGCGGATCGATCGGGCGTTCATCGGGTCGTGTACCAACGGGCGGATCGAAGACCTCCGCGCTGCCGCGGCCGTGGTGCGCGGACGGCACATCGCCGAAGGCGTCGAGGCCCTGGTCGTGCCCGGCAGCGGACTGGTCAAACGCCAGGCGGAAGCCGAGGGGCTCGACAGGATTTTCACCGAGGCGGGCTTCCAGTGGCGCGAGGCCGGGTGCAGCATGTGCCTGGCGATGAACCCGGACAAGCTGGAGCCGGGCCAACGCTGTGCCGCCAGCAGCAACCGGAACTTCGAGGGCCGGCAGGGCAAAGGCGGCCGCACGCACCTGGTTTCGCCCGCCATGGCCGCCGCCGCCGCCGTCGCCGGGCATTTCGTCGACGTACGCCAATGGAAGAGGCTGACACGATGACCAAGCGAGAAGTAACCGGGATTCGGGATTGGGGGCTCGGGGCTCGGGACACAGAACGCCAGCCCCGAATCCCCAGCCCCGAGTCCCCAGCCCCGAGTCCCCCAGCCCCGAGTCCCCAACAGGAGACCTCGATCATGCAACCCTTCACCGTCCATACCGGGCTCGTCCTGCCCATGGACCGCGCCGACGTGGATACCGACCAGATCATTCCCAAGCAGTTCCTCAAGCGGATCGAGCGGACCGGCTTCGGGCAGTTCCTGTTCTTCGACTGGCGGTTCCTGGACGACGGCTCGGAAAATCCCGAGTTCGAATTGAACCGGCCGCAGTACCACCGAGCCAGCATCCTCTTGGCGCGGCGCAACTTCGGCTGTGGTTCCAGCCGCGAGCACGCCCCTTGGGCGTTGGAGGACTACGGGTTCCGCGCGTTGATCGCCCCCAGCTTCGCCGACATCTTCTACAACAACTGCTTCAAGAACGGCGTCCTGCCGGTCAAGCTGGACGAGGCCGCCGTCGACGATCTGTTCGCCCGGGCGGCAAAACACCCGGGCTATACGCTGGTGGTCGATCTTCAGACCTGCACGATCACCGACGGGCACGGGCTGTCGATTCCGTTCGAGGTGGAAGAGTCGCGTCGCCGGTGTCTGCTGGAAGGTCTGGACGATATCGCGTTGACGCTCAAGGAAGAAGCAAAGATCGGCGCGTACGAGAAGGCGCACGGGTTCGCGTAACGCCGTCAGCCGCTCGCGGCTTCGCAGCAATCATCTTCAGGGACACCTTCATTATTCATCATCGAGGAGGAAAACGATGTTCGTGGTTTGCATTCACGTCCACGTCAAGCCGGAGAACCGTGAGGCGTTCATCGAAGCCACGCTGGAGAACGCCCGCAACACGATCCAGGAGCCGGGCAACCTGCGATTCGACGTGAATCAGCAGATCGACGATCCCGACCGGTTCGTTCTCTACGAGGTGTATCGGGACGAGGCGGGGATGAAGGCCCACAAGGAAACGGCCCACTACGCCCGGTGGCGCGACGCGGTGGCCCCCTGGATGGCCGAACCTCGCCGCGGCGTGCCGCACAGCGGGCTCTTCCCGGAGAGTGCGGAACAATGGGCAACGCCGCAGTGAGTTGAGCGACGAGAAATCAGGGGCTCGTAGTGACTCGATGCATCGGGTCCAATTCGCCCAGACCATGAAAAGACCGCATGAGTCGTTCGTCGGAAGCGGCCGGCCGCTGTCGGCGAGCCGGTCAGCTTGACCGGAACTCCCGTGAGCGTGCGGCACGGCTCCGGACAATCGTCAACGGCGCCCGGCCGCTCTCGATTCCGCTGCACCATGGGCGCTCGATGCCGTGCTGCTCGCAGAACTTTTCCATGCCCAGAAGGTGCCGGTCCATGCGGTTGATCTTGTTCATCTCCGCGCGCACGAAATAACGGCCGGGCTCGAGTCGGACTTCCGGTTTCTCCGCGTGGGCAATGACCTGACGGAATGAAGCCGTTTGTCCCGGCTCCAGGGTGACGAAGTTCGAGACCTTCAGAGGCGCATAGATTCCATTGGCATGTGGGCCGGCCAACGCCATCGTGCCGGCCAAGGTATCGACCCTCAAATGGACCCAGGTGTAAAATGTATCGGGAAAGACGCACACGGTAATCGGCCCCGGCGATACGTTCCAATACAGAACGTCCACCGAAATGTCCTCATCCGGCGCGAACGATGCCGTCACGGGCCGGACCCCGCACCGGATCCCATCCACGGGCTCGCCCCAGGAGCCGGCATATGGATCGGATCGGTTCCGGCTGGTCACCGTACAAAAGGCCTTGATGATCTCGCTCTTGAGAGAACCGTCAGGACCGGCACAGTAAACGCTGAATGCTTCCGAACTACCAAGTCTCACGAACGTGTGCGACCCGGCCCTCGACTCGTACGGACAAACGGTCGCGTTCGACTCGGGCCAGAAAAACAAGGCCAGCGAAGGATGGGCCTTATCGGTTTCCCTGGGAGAAGCGTGAAGGACCAAACCCGCTTCCGCTCCAAGTTCCACAGCTTCAGCACGAGTGACGGTCATGTGCAGAGGCAGAATCGCCCGAAGTTCCTTTTCGATCTGCGAGAGCTGCCGGCTCAAAATCCTCTCCGGAGAGTCTTCATCCGGGGTAACGGCGGTCGTCGCCGCCATCGCGATCACCAGCCCTTGCCACAGGAAGTGCACCAGCGTCAAGCTCATCTGAAGGCCGAAGCTCGGTTTGAGACAGCCAAGAAGACTCATGGCAATTCACCTGATTATGATTACTTAGATATCGGATCGCGGGAAGAAGTTCCCGTCCCCTCGAAACAGTGGTACGCAGAGCCGGTTTTCCGGTATTGCCCTTGTGCAAGACCACTTTCCCGCCTATGATCGCCGCCCGTTCTCGAGCTATATGGGGAGCCGGTGCGATCCCTCCTAATTTGCCAAAATCTCCCAGAACACGCAATGTACACGGATACCATCGCCGACAAAGCCAAGGCGGCTGCCGTGTGGGGTGAATACGCGCTGAAGGTGGGGCAGGCCGGCTGCTGGAAGATCGGGGAGCTGAGGGTTTGGGCACGGCGCGGCGAGCGGGAATGGCAGGTTGCCCATCTTCCGGGTGGCAGGCTTGGGGGAGATTCGGTGCATGCCGAGGTGCCCTCGTCCGATTTCGCTCCGCCGGACGACGCCGAGCGACTGCGGCTGGTTTTTCGGCAGTCGTCCCCGGTGATTCGTTTTTCTCCCGCGTTGGCCGACCGGCCGATCGTCGTTCGTTCCCAGACGCCGTTGCGGTTGATGCCCAAGGAGTCGGCACAGCTTTTCGTGACCACGCCGCTTTGGGTCCGGATCGATTTTGCCGGGTCCTCCGGGTCCGTACTGGACGTACCCAGCGTGCGACTTTCGGACACGTGGTTTGGTGCGTCGACCCGGGAAGGTCAGCTCTGCTACGCGGGCCGCGTGGACGCGCGGCTTCGCCTCGAAGAACTCGTACGGGTACCTTATCGGGTGTTGACCGTGTTCGTGGTAGAGAACCGCGACGCGGAATCGTTGGCGCTGGACAAGATCGCCCTGCCGTTGCCCCATTTATCCCTTCATCGGGAGCCCGGCGGCGCCTTCTGGACCCAGTCGGTGCAGGTTCAGCGGGCGAAGAACGGCGGCGAAATCGAGGTGCGGCTGAACGCCAGGCTGCCGGTGGTTACCGAGCATCTCGAACTGGTCGCCCCGCCGCGGAAGAGGATCGAACGCAACTCGGCGCTGAAGGCCTTGCAGGTGCTGATGGGATAAGGGGCCAAAAGGGAAATCCGGCCGATGGACGAGTTGATCAACACGCTGCAGGAATGGCTCAGCGAAGGGCGGATCTGGACGCTCACGCGCGTCGTGCTGCTGGTAGGCGTCGGGTTGCTGCTGGCCAAGACGCTCCGCAAGATCGTGGACCAGATGCTCAAGCGGCGCGCCAGCACCCACATCGCCCTGCTCACGCAGCGGATCGTCTTCTTCACCGTGCTGATCCTGTTCCTCGTTTCCGCGATGCGCGAGATGGGGTTCAATCTGACCGTCTTGCTGGGGGCGGCCGGCATCCTCACCGTGGCCATCGGCTTCGCCTCGCAAACCTCGATGTCGAACATCATCAGCGGCGTGTTCCTGCTCTCCGAACGGCCGTTCGTCGTCTCCGACGTGATCCGCGTGGGCGAGGTCGTCGGCGAGGTGATTTCCATCGACCTGTTGTCGCTGAAAATCCGAACCTTCGACAACCTGCTGGTGCGCATTCCCAATGAAACGGTGATCAAGTCCGAGGTGGTCAACCTGACGCACTTCCCCATCCGCCGCGTCGACGTGCAGGTGGGCGTGGCCTACAAGGAAGACCTCAAACAGGTTCGCGAGGTGCTCGCCGAGGTGGCCGAGCGCAATCCGTTGTGCCTGGAGGATCCCGAGCCGTTGTACATGTTCCAGGGCTTCGGGGATTCGTCGCTGGACTTGAAGTTCTGCGTGTGGGCGACTCGCGAGAACTTTCTGGAATTGAAGAACCAGATTCACGAGGAAATCAAACAGGCCTTCGACGAACACGGTATTGAAATTCCCTTCCCGCACCGCACGCTCTACGCCGGCGCGGTGACGGAGCCGCTGCCGATCGAAATCGTCGCCGGCCGCATAAGCGGCGAGTCACCCTCACCCTGACGTGGGGCACGTTTGCAACGTGCCCACAACCGAAAAGGCACGTTGAAAACGTGCCCCACAACCGAAAAGGCACGTTGAAAACGTGCCCCACGACTTGCGCGCAAGACGCGGCCGAATAAATACTTGCCGTTTTGGCCAACATGAATGCCGGGCCCCGCCATGTCACTCGCGTTCGCTTATCTTCCGGACGGAAAGCTCGAAACGATCGACTCGGCCGCCGCGCTGAGCGAGCTGCTGGCGACGCAGCCGGAAGCGATCGCGTGGGTCGATCTCGAGAATCCCGACGCCGTGCAGATGGCGCCGCTGAAATCCCTCTTCGCGCTGGACGACGAGCCGCTGGACGACTGCCTCTACGGAGAGCAGCGGCCGCGGATCGACGAATACGACGGTTACCTGTTCCTGGTCCTCTACGGAATGATCGGCGTCAATGAGTCGGCGGAGTTGACGCCGCGGAAGCTGTCGGTCTTCTGCGGGCCGCGATTCCTGATCACCGTACACCGCGAGCCGATCCTGACCATCACCCGGCTTCGCGAACGTCTTCCCCGCCATGGTTCGCAATGGATCGGTCGCGGAGCCGATTTTCTGCTCTACGCCATGATCGACTCGGTGGTCGACAACTACCTCTTGGCCGCCGAGCAGCTCGAAGAGCAGGTCGAGCGCCTGGAAGACATGTCGCTCTCGACGGACCCGAACGAGACGCTCCTGGCCGAAGCCGCCGACGTCCGCCGGGAACTGCTGCAACTTCGTCGGCTCACCGCGGCGCTGCAGGAACTGCTGCTGCCGCTGATCAAGGGCGAGTACGAGTTCGTGCGCGAGGAGTTGGGACAGGGCTTCCAGCACGTCCGCGACCACCTGGCTCAGGTCATCGACAGCATCGACGCCCAACGGGAGTTCCTAAGCGGCATCCGGGAAAACTACCACGTCACGCTCGCCCATCGCACCAACGCCGTGATGAAGGTGCTCACGATCTTCGCGGGCGTGATGTTGCCGCTGACGGTGATCGCGGGCATCTACGGGATGAACGTGCCCGTTTGGCCCTCCGGCGAGAATCCGGCGAGTTTCTGGGCCGTGCTCGGCGTGATGGGCGTTCTGGCGGGCGGCCTGCTGGCGTACTTCCGCTACAAGAAGTGGCTGTAGCCGGCCTACCGTTCTATTGCCCCGGCGGCAGCACTTCCACGGTGATCTCGTTGGTGGTCACCGAGCCGTGCCACGTAGGGCCGGGGTCCGTCGCTCTGGCGTTTTTCTTCGCGTATTCCTCGGGAATCGTGATTTGATAACGGAGGCGATACCGACCCGGCGGAAGCGGTTCAGTCCAGCGAAAGATCCTTTCCACCTGGCCGGGTTTGATGACGCGGATTTCGGACCGGTAGTTCTCCTCGGGCAGACGCACGATTTCCGAACCGTCTTCCCGCCGGATCTGCAGCACCAGATCCGGTGAGCGCGGCCAGGGGTCGCGATAACGCAGGATGATCTCGTGATCCGCGACGTTTTGCACGTCGATCACGTGACTGATACTGCTCCCGACCTGAAACGGATTCCTCCGCGTGGTGAGCCGGAAGCGCAGCCCGGCTACCGGCTTGCCCAGCGGTGTCTTCAGCGACAGGATCACGGCCTCCGCATAGCGGCGGATGTACAGATTCTCGCTCCCGGCCAGCGGCCGGAGCCCTTCCACGGCCGAGGGGTCGTCGATCGCGATCAGCGCTTCCATGGCAGCGTGCCGCTGCTGGTCCGCGCCCGAGTTGGGAAGCCCATTGGCGAGAATCTCGATCAGCGTCGGGACGGCCTCCTTCGCCCGGAGCACGCCGAGTTGACCGACGGCATAAGCCCGGTAGGGCCGGTTGGCCGCCGCAGGGCCAAGCAGCCGCAGCAGGTCCTTCGGCTCGCCCGCCTGCTCCACCGTCCACGCCTCCTTCTGCGGGTCCAGCAGTACACGGCTGGAGTTTCGCGTGGTGAAGATCAACTGGTCACCCTGTTGGCCAATGTCCGTGACAACCGCGCCGAAGAGGATCTCCGGCGGCAGCGGCTCGCTCATGTCCGTGTCGTGACAGACGAGTTCCTTCGGCAGTCCGCCCTCCGAGGTCCACCGCTTGACGGCCATCGTCTCAAGATCGACGCGAAGAATCCCGCCCTCGTACGGGTCGCCGCCGGAACGCGTGTGATGCGGGTGCGGCGGTTCTCCGGTCCACCACGTCATCTTCGGCCGCGCGATCCCAATCAGCGCCACCCAGAGATCGCCGTCGATCAGCCGCACGGCGCTGACGCGCCAGCACGGAACGTCTTCGGCCGGCATTTCCTTGCCCGTGCGAAGCAGCATCTCCGGCGCCGGCGGCATCTTGGCGTCCAGCTTGAAAAGCAGGTATGCCTCGTCGCCGATTTGTCTCAGGACGTGCTTCTCGACCAGCGGATCGCCCTTGGCCTCGAACCAGCAGAGCCGTTTTTCTTCGCCGGGAACGTCGATTTCCAGGACCTTGCCGTCGCCCAGCGGACGCACCTCCGTGGCAGACCGTTCGATCAGTTCGGCATCGCGCAGCACCGATGCAGCCGCAGCCAGCCGGTGTTCGTCTTCGGCAAGCCAATCGCGTTGTGCCAATAGCTCGCGAGTAATCTCGGCCGTTCGCCGACGCCAGTGGTCGGCGTCTTGCCGCAGGCAGGTCACGTTGGTTGTCAGCAACTCGAATCGGAAGACGGCCCGCAAGTCGCCGCAGCCGAACAGGACAAAGGTCGGCTCGCCGGGTTTCGTCGGCAACGGCCCACAGGTCCCCACGTCCGAGATTCGCACCGATACTTGCCCGGGCGGCGCGAAGGCACGATCGAGATTCACGCCGTAGAAGTGGGTCCGTTGCGCAGAAGGCGGCTTGAGCTGGAAAGGTTTCTCCACCGCAATGCTATTGAGTTGGCGAATTCGAGCATAGCCGGGATCCGGAGGCGGCACGTACTGTCCCTCCGGCGTGAAGCCGATTGCCGCGACCGTGTGGTCGTCGTCGCGCGGCTTCGGCAGGACGGCTTGCGCGAGGAACAGGACGCCGTCGTCGTCGCGAAAGAGGATCTCGGCCAGATAGGCCCGTGCGGAAGTCTTCGCCGTCGGGTCGGTCGTGAACGGCCTTTCGACAGAAGGTTCTCCGATCTCAAACTCGCAGCGCCGCGTTTGACGTTTCGTGGAACCCACCGGATGAAACGACCAGGTCAACCGATACCGGCTCCCTTCGTGCAAGGCGCTTTCGGCACGTAGAACAACCGGAGGGAGGCCCTCGCTGCTTGGAATCTCTTGCAGCGCTCGCAAGAGCTTTTCGCGGCGGTCGGCACGACGCAAGTGCAGGTCGACCCGGTTGGTCTTCGCGCTGCGGGGATGGTCGAACTCCACGGTGCCCTTGTCGGCCCAGCCGAAGGTCATCACTTCCCAAGCCGGATCGCCGCCGAGCCGCTCCAAGCGGAAGTGCTCGGGTTGCGGTGCGAGAAACGGTTCCGAGGACGTGCCTCGCAACACGAGGCTCTCGCCGGCCGACAATTCGCCGGGCGTGCGGTCTTGGACCAGTGTCCACCGGACCTCGCCGGCAGGCCGGGACCCACATGCGGCAGGGCCTTGCCCTAGGCCGATCGCGGGAAGGGCCGTCGCTGTCAGAAGAACGAACAGGCTGAATCGGCACATTTTTCATATTCCCCTGTTTGTGGGCACTATACATCTATTGGACGCTCTGCGGCGGAGAAAGTTCCCTCGGTTGGACGCGGCGGGCAACGATCGCCTGCACGGTGCCGGCCAGCCGGGTGAGGATCAGCACGGCCGCCGCCTCGCCCCGCAACTGCAACTGGCGGCGGAGTCGCTCGGGATCTTCGCTGAGGCCCCGCTGTTTGATCTCCAGGCGACCGATCCGGCGGTCGGCCAGCAGGCGCCGGAGCCGCTTGCGGTCCAGCGGCAGGATGTCCTGCACCTCGAAACACGCCACGCCCAGGTCGGCGATCGGGCGGTCTGCCGTGAGGTAGACTCCTCCGACGCTGAGGACCTGGAGTTGAAGCGATTGGGCCAACGCGCCGGTCAGGTCGGCAGCCAAGACGGCCGCGTCCGGTTCGAAGACGTAGCGGAGCACTTTGTCGGCGGCCTCGCGCGGCTTGCCCGGCCGGCCGCTGAGGGATTGCACCTCCGGTACGCCGTCCAGGGCGTCACTACGCAGGATCGTTGCCCGACGCTGACCTTCAGCCTCGGCGAGTCGTCCGAACCACACGATCAACTGCCGACATTCCCGGTTGCGGCTGATCCACTGGCATTCCGCCCGCGGTTGCCAGCTCGTCGGGACTTCCGCCGCGGGGGCCAATTTCACTGCCGCGTGCGGCGAGGAGGCCAGCAGTCGTTCGATGCCCGCCTGGTCGGGGCTGTGCCAGCGGAGTTGCGTGCTGCGGCGGCCGTTGCTGCGGCGGTCCGGGTCGAGGTGCCAGCAGCCGGCCGGGTGCAAAACCCACGCGGTGGCGTCGGCCGCGGCGACCGAGGCTTCGCCGTGTCCCAGCCGGCGGAGATTCTCCGAGGCCAACAAGGCGGCCACCCGATCGCGTTCCACGCCGACCGCCGGCCCTCGCCCGGCCAGGGCCAACAGATCGCCGCCGATCCCGCAGCACAGGTCGGTGCAAGGATCGCCCGGCGGAAAACGTCCGGCCTTGTGGGCGGCCACGACCTGGTCGGTCGCCTGTTCAAGGGCGAGGCGAGTGAAGAACATCCGCTGCGCGTCGGCGAACTTCAGCCGTCCGCGCCGGCGCAGCTCGACCTGCTCGAGCACCAGGTGCGTCCGCTGCTCGGAGAGTTCCCGTCGCAGCGATTTGGCCACCGCCGGTTCCGCCCGCCCATCTTCCTCCGCCCGCTTCATCCACCGGTCGCCTTCCGGACCGATCAGCCAGCGGAAGTCGTGCAGGAGTTCTTGGTTGGAGGGCGCTTCCTCGGACATGGCGTCAGCCCGGCGATTTCTTGGAACAAGACATGTCGCGTATCCTCCAAGCCGGGATTGACACGGAACCCTTCCCCTGTGACCTGCTGACAAGCGTAACCTACCGCGACGGACATTGCCAGACCGTTGACATTCCCGCGGTTCGGGAAGTATGCTGGGTTCGTCCGTTCCAAGTGGTTGCACAGAAATGATTCGTTTATTCGAGTGGGAAGGCGATTCGCACCGGCGGAAGAGTCTACGATGAATGAATGATGAATAGGAGAAGACGGCCGTGCTGGGCGAACACGAGATCGAGATTCGGGTGCGATATGGGGAGGTCGACCCCATGGGGTTTTTGCACCATGCGTGCTATTTCACCTATTTCGAGATCGGGCGGACGGAATGGCTGCGGGCCTCGGGTGGAAACTACCGCCGGATGGAAGAGGAGGGCCTGCTGATCGTGGTGTTCCGGGCCGAGTGTCGCTACCTGCGGCCGGCGCGTTACGACGACGTGTTGAAGATCCGCACCACGCTTGCCCGCATGACCCGAGCCCGGATCGAACATCAATATGAGGTCTTCCGCGAGGACCAGTGCCTGGCCGTCGGCCACGTTACGTTGGCCCTGATCGATCGCGACGGCAAAATTCGCCGGGTGCCCGATTGGATGAAGGCCGAATCGTGATGTATATATTGTGGATGACGGGTGCAGATTGCCTGCCGGCGGCCGCTGATCGCCATTTTGGTGATTTTGGCTAGAAAGATCTCACCCATCGACGGTATTTCCGATTGAGGAACTCTCTTCGTTCGGGCCCACGCCAAGAGCCCTAACCACCGTCCAGAAAAGGAATTAGGGCCGGCGGCGAAGATTTGCTCCAGGTCGCACCTCCAGAACTTGCGGGCACGGGACCGCCCATATTAGACTGGAAGATAGACATTCCCCCCAATCATTTCGAGGGCAAGCAGCTTTGAAAGACATCTTTGATAAATGCCACGATTTCCTGGAGAAACCCGGGAACTTCGACGCCGCCGACTGTGCCCTGGCGGCGGAGTTGTTTTCGGACGTTTCGCCGCCGGCAAACGCCGGGCCCTGGATGAACACCAACGGCCGGGCCTTGTTGCAGTTCAGCTCCAACGATTACCTCGGGTTGGCCAACCACCCCGACGTGCTGGCGGAGTCCGTCGCGGCGATCCGCCAGTACGGGATCTGTTCGCCCATGGGTTCGCGGCTGATGACCGGCACCACCGAGCATCACCTCGAACTGGAGCGGCGGATCTCGGCGTTCAAGCGGTGCGAAGCGGCACTGACGTTTTCCGCCGGCTCGCTGGCCATGATCGGCACGCTGAGTTGCCTGGCCGGTCCCGGGGACACGCTGATCCTCGACGAGTACGCCCATGCGACGTTGGTCTGTGGTGCCAAGGTTTCCGGTGCCCGAATTGCCTATTTTCGCCATAATGACGTGGATCATCTGGAGGGCATCCTCGATCGCATGTCTCCGCGGCGTCCGACGGCCGTGGTAGTTGACGGGGTTTACAGCATGCAGGGCGATTTGGGCCGGCTGGTGGATCTGGTCGAGCTGAAAGAGCACTTCGGGTTCCGTTTGATCGTCGACGACGCGCACGGCACGGGCGTGTTCGGCGAGCAGGGGCGCGGGACCGCCGCCCATTTCGACGTCGAAGATCGGATCGATCTGCACCTGGGCACCTTCAGCAAGGCGGTCGGGACGCTCGGGGGGTTCGTCGCCGGGGATCACGAGGTGGTCGAGTACGTCCGCTACCACGCGCCGACGTTCGTCTTCACCAAGGCCATGCCGACGGTCGTGGCAGCCGCCACCACCAAGGCCATTGAACTGCTCGCCGTCGCCGACGTTCAACGGGAAAAGCTCTGGAAGAACACCCGCCGGTTGCGAGACGGTCTGAAAAGGCTCGGGTTCCGCCTCACCCCGTCGCAGTCCCCGATCACACCCATCGAGTTTGACGGAACGGAGGCCATCTACTTCGCGCACGAGCTGCGCAAAGTGTACAATCTCTGGGTGGCCCCGGTCGTTTATCCGGCGGTCCCGCTGGGCAGATCGATCCTGCGCGTCATCCCGACGGCCAACCACACCGATTCGGACATCGAGCGGCTGATCGAGGCCCTGTTGGCGATCCAGGTCACGAGGATTCACGGTCTGATCACCCCGGTTTGAGCAATGATTGCACGGTAGCCATCTCGCCTCGGCGATGTGCCCACCGCGCGGGCACGGAAAGGAAACCGCGATGCTGGAGGTCCGCGTGGTACGGTCCCGGCGGGATCGTAACCGTTTTCTCAACCTCCCCGACGTGCTTTACCGGAGCGATCCCTATTGGGTCCGCCCGTTGAAGTCCGAACGGGACCTGGCGCTGGACATCCATCGCAACCCGTTCTATCAGCACGCCGAACTGGAACTCTTCCTGGCCACCCGAGGCGGCCAACCCCTCGGCCGGATCGCCGCGATCGTCAATCACGCCCATAACGATTTCCACCGCGAGCAGACCGGCTTCTTCGGGTTCTTCGAGACGGTCGACGACGTCGAGGTCGCCGGCGGGCTGATCGAGGCCGCCGGGCGGTGGCTTCGCGACCGGGGCATGCGACGGCTCCGCGGGCCGGCCAGCCCCTCGATGAACGCCGAGTGCGGCGTGCTCGTCGAA
>DATLAN010000331.1:0-5367 GCA_035527455.1 Thermoguttaceae bacterium | reverse complement strand
GGACGCCTACGACAACGACGGGGCCTGTCTCGATCGGCAGACGATCCAGATCACGATCCACCACGGCCGCGACCACTACGACGAGGGCGCCGCGATCGTCGAGGCGGTCAAGAACTGTTTCGGCCGGGCGGCCTTCGACGTTTCCGGCAGCGGCAAGGTGATCAATATGCAGCGCACGGGCGATTGGGAATCGCAGGACGGCGACGGCAACTGGGTCTTCGCCGTCCAGTTCGATTGCCGCGTCTATGTGCCCAGCGGGTCGGGGGTCTAGCCATGAGTTTCTCCGCCAAGCTCGCCGCCATGCTGGAGTGGAACTTCAACGACGGCGCGCTCGACAAGGATGATCTGCGGTATGCCAAGGCATTCACGGACGGCGACGACGACAACGAGGCAAACGTCGTCTGGCACGACGAGGCCGTCACGCTGACCAGCGGCAACTCGACCACCTACGACCTGACCGCGTTGACGCGGACCGTGCTGGGCGAAACGATCACCCACCTGTTTTACCTGGTCAAGGCCGTGTTGATCGTCGTCACCTCGACCACCGGCGGAACGCTGGTCGTTGGCGCCGACGGCAGTGACGAATGGTCGGAACCATTCGGCGCCGATGGCGACATCGTCAAAGTGCCGCCGGACAGCCCGCTGCTGCTGGCCAATCGCGTGGGCGGCTGGTCGGTGGACAGCAGCAACAAGGATCTCAAGGTCGCCGCCTCGGGTGGCGACGTGACCTATTCGATCGCAATCATTGGAACGATCACCCTGGGTGGTTCCGGGTCCTAGCACACACGAGAAGGAGGCGCGCACATGGCCTATATCAGCGGGAAAACGGGAACGATTCTGGACACGTCCGGCAATCCGGTCAACCCGATCAGCAATTGGAAGCTGACCAAAACGAGCAACAACCCGGCCTTCGCTACCAACGACAGCGGCGGGTCCAAGACCCGCGTTGCCGGTGTCAAGGATTGCAACGGCTCGTTCGACCTCAAACTCGACAGCGTCCTGGTCGTACCGTTCGATGAAGGGGATGCCGTGACGCTGCATCTGCACGTCGACGACACGGGCCTCAACTACTACGTAGTCCCCGTGATCATCGACTCGATCGCCGTCGACGTGGATATCAACGACGGCGCGGGGATCACGGTTCCGATTGCATTCAGCGGTACCGGTGCGATCGTGGCGTACGGCGTGCTGATCTCGACCGGCGGAGGCTCCGGGTCCTGATGGCCGATCTCCCCGAACTACTGGCGACGCCCGACGAGATCACGATCGGCGGCCGAAAGTACCAGGTGGCCCGGCTCGGCGCGGCCGACTGGGCCCGGATCACCCAGCGGATCAAGTCCGGCCGTGCCGATCCGATCGACGTGGCCACCCGCCTGGCGTCGAACGCCTCGCCGGAGATCGCCGAGAAGCTGTTCATGCGCGCGTACGAAGACGCCCGCCGCGACCAGTTCGTGACGATCGGCGAACTCGATCAGTGGAAATCGAGCTACGAAGGGGCCCAGTACCAGTTCTACCTCTCGCTGCGGAAGCACCAGTCGGAGATCGACGAGGCGAAGGCGGCCGAACTGTTCGAACAGATGGGCCGCGAGTACCTGGCCGAGATCCACGCCAAGCTCAAGCAGCGGTTCCCCGACGCGACCGAGTCCGAGATCGCCGCCGCCGCTTCGCAGCACGAAGAGGGTTTGTTGCAAAGCGTGCTGGCCGCGCTCGCAGGATTGCCGGAGGGAAACCCATCGGGCCCGCCGCGAGCGGGCCAGACGACTACGACCCCGACCGACCGATCCCCTGGGCCGAATGGTGTTTTGCCCTCAGACAACGATACCGCTGGACCTACGAAGAGATCGGACGGTTGACGATCGCGCAGATGCTCGACGCCCTGAAGGACAAGCCGGACAAGACGGGACATATTCGGATCCATGGAATCGCCGCAGCCCGGGACTATGCCCGGCGGTGCAAGGAGCACAAGGCAGGCTGGATCGAAGAAATGGTGAGGCGTCATGCTCAATCAGTTCGAATTCGCTGAAGCCTACGCCACGCTCGATCTGCGGGATCGGGAGTTCCGCACGAAGATGGGCGGCATTCATCAATCGCTGATCTCCATGCAGGGCGCCTTGGACGCCGCGGCCCGTAAGGCCCAGATGTTTTTGCTGGTCGGGACTGGGGCCATCATTGGCATTATGAAGGTGGCGTCGGACGTGGAGGAATCCATGTCCAAGTTCAACGCGGTCTTCAAAGATGGTTCCGGGGCGGCCATGCAGTGGGCTGAGGAATTGGCCACGCGGGTGAAGCGGAGCCAGTACGACATCGCCGGGTACATGGCCCAATTCCAAGGCACCTTTGTTCCGTTGGGCTATGCCCGCGAAGAGGCAGCACAACTCAGTAGGGTACTGACGCAATTGGCGATTGACGCGGCCAGCTTCTACAACATCCAGGAGCCGGAGACGGTCAATTTGATTACCTCTGCCCTGGTCGGCAACCATGAGGCAGTACGGCGATTGAACGTCGTCATTACCGAGACCACGCTGAAACAAGAATTGATGAACATGGGTATCGCCAAGGGAGTACAGGGCGCGACGGAAATGCAGAAGGTGCAGGCCCGATTAAACCTGATTTTGAAAGGAACTACCGATGCCCAGGGCGATGCCGAGCGTACGGCCGATTCCCTGGCCAATCAGTTCCGCGCGATGATGGCGGACGTGAAGGACCTGGCCGTCGAGTTCGGCAACGAGCTGATGCCGGTCGTCCAGTCGGTCATCGCCGAGGTTCGCAAACTGCTCCAGGGGTGGAAGGAGCTATCACCCGAAACCAAGAAGGCGATCGTCGATTGGGGGCTCTTTTCCTTGAAGGCAGCCGCGGCGATCGTCGTCGTCTCCAAGCTGACCGGGGCCGTGCTCGCGCTCGTGCGCGGGATGCAGTTGCTGGCTACCGCGTCGAAGGCGGCCATGGCCACGGAGGCCCTCGGCGGATTGGCGGCCGGCGGCGGCGCGGCGGCCAGGGTCTTTCGCGGGGCGGCGCCGGCCGGGACCGCCATCGCCGCCGGACGGGCCGCCGCATTGCCGGGCGTCGGGGCACGGTTGTTGCCCTTGGTCGCCAAGGCTGTACCGCTCGGCGCCGCGGCCCTGGCCGGCGGTGCCACCGCGGCGTTCATCGGCGAAACTGCCGTGGGCGCGGAAAAGAAGGCGTTGGCCTCGAGGGCCGAGGAAATCGAAAAACGGAATGAGGCGCGACGAGAGGCGTCACTCGCGCAAGCGGAGCAAGGCTGGAACCGGCTCGGCGCCGCGTGGAAGGAGCAGATCGACGCCATCGCCTATACGAAGGAACAGGGTCTGCGGGCGACGACGGGCGGGGATCTCGGCTACGCACGTCTGAAGCTCGAGCAGCTTACGATCGGACAAAGCGCCCGCGAGGCCGGACTGAAACGGCAACAGGAATACGCCAAGGGAATGGGGCTCGGCGAGACGCCCGGCGTCAAGATCATGCAGGACCAGCTCAACGCCTTCACGGCGGCCGTGACGGCCCTGGGCGAGGCGATCGGCGTGGCCGAGGAGAAGGCCAAGGAGGCGGCCGAACTGGAAGCCACGCGGATCGAGGATCTCAACGCCTTCCGACAGACGATCACCTCGCAGCAGGAAAGATCGATCGAGCGCATCAACGACATGGAGCGCGAGGCCCGGGCCGCACTGGGCAAGGCCGGGGCGGGCGGCGGCCTGAGCGCCACCGGCTATCTCTTCGGCGCGGCGTTCAAGGATGCGATCGGCAGCCAGTTGACCTCGCAGCTTCAACAGCAGTTGGAAGTACAAAAGGACTCGGTCGAGGTACTCAAGAGCATCGACAAGAAACTCGACGAGACCCAGGCAATCTGGAATTGAACGATGGCGATCACCTATCAAGAAATGGCCGGCTCGCCCCAGGAAGAGGATTCCCGCAAGGGTTTCCGCGGGACCAGGACGTTCCTGGTCGACTGGGACGTTCGTCGGGCCGCCGTCGCAGCCATCCTCGGCAACGCCTACACGTACGGAGGGACCGGGCCATGGACCTATCCGGACGTGCCCGGCGCGGCGGCCGTGGGAGTAAAGGCCGAGCCGTTCACCCATGACATCGAGACGGTAAGCCTGGCCGATCCCACCGCGGCGATCAATTCCTATGCGAGCTACGCCAAGCTGATCGTTACCTACGAAGTCACCGAACTGGAAACGGAGGAGCTACCCACCGACGATGCGACGCAGGGCATCGAACCGGAGGTCGGCTACCTCACCTATCGGATGGACTTCGCCGGGGCCAACAAGGTGATTCCCGGAATGGGCCTGCGATGGACATCCGACGATGAACCGCCATCCGATGCGAATTTTGCACACTTCCACCGGATGACCGAGATCATCCATCAGATCACCTGGCACCGCGTACCCGAGCCGCCGATCGCGGCCATCCGCGGCCTGATCAATCACGTCAACGATGCGGAATTCTTCGGCATCCCGACCGGCTGCTGTCTGTTCGACGGCGCAACGATCGAACGCGAGTATCTACTCTCGGAGTTCTTCGACCGGTTGAAGCAGATGTGGGCGGTCACCTATACCTTCCGCGAGCGGCGGTTGTTCGACGGTGCCGGCTCGTTCATCGCCGAAGCATGGCAGCGGGAGTATCGCACCGATCCCGGGAGCGAAGGGTGGCAGAACATTGGCGACGCCGACGGCAATCCACTCTACGCCTCGGGCGATTTGATGACGCTCTTCACCATCCATCCCTTGGTAGCCGCGGGGTAACGATGCTCGATCCGGTACGCAAGGGAGAACCGCTTTCCGCCGATCAGCAGAACCGCTTGATCGAGACGGTCAACGACCTCGGAAAGCTTTCGGTGCCGGGCGCCATGACCGGCGGGCCGGGCGGGCCATCGTTCACGTCCCCATTGCAGGCGACCGTGCAGGTCTTCGAGTTGACCGGCGACCTGACCTATCCGGAGACAACGACCGAAGCCCCGTACGCGACCGCCAAGATGGTCGTCTACCATCCGGGCGACGAAACCTACGGCCACACGGACCGCAGCAACGAGCAGACGATCTACCATCCGCGGGCGCTGCGGGACGCTTTGGGCAACTACCTGCCGATGCCGATCATGGCGTCCGGCGAGTGGGTCGCCGCCTCGTGGAACACCCAGAGCGGCCGGTGGGAAATCATCGCGCCGGCCGAGGACCTGCTGCGGTTCGAACTGAAGACCGCCCTGGCGCTCGGCGGAATCGCCACGGCTTATCTTCTCGAATGGACCGGCGCGGCCTACGTGGTGAATCTCGCCACCGAATTCACGGTCGTCGATTACCAGGGCCACTTCAGCGGATGGGCGCGGAGCGCGGGCTACTATTCCGGCGCCTCGGG
>DATLAN010000330.1:0-13455 GCA_035527455.1 Thermoguttaceae bacterium | reverse complement strand
GGCTTAGCGGCTGAGGTCGGCACCGGCAGCGGGCGGATCGCGCTCTTGGCACCCGGCTCGATCACCACCGACGCGCCCGAGGGGATCCTCCGCTCGACGCAGGCCGGCTCGGGCTCGTTGGCCCTTTCGGCCGGCGGGTCGATCGGCACGGCGTCGGCCGCGCTCAAGACCGACGTCGCCGCGGTGGCCGCGGAACTCTCCGACCCCAACGCGCCCGGCGGGATCTTCTTGCAGCAGACGGCCGGCGGCGTCCACGGGCAACTATCCATTGCCACGGTCACCGGCGCCGACGGCCTGTCGATCGACGGCATCGCCGTCCCGGCGGCCCAGCCCATCCAGATCACCGTCAACTCCGGCGACCTGAGGGTCGATCGACGGATTGTGACCGACGGTGGAAAGATCGACGTTCTATCGAGCGGATCTATTGAAATGGCCGACGGGGCGCTCATCGACGCCGGCAACGGGATTATCGCAGTGGAGGCGGGCGGCAATATCACGTTAGGGAGCGTGCGGACGAACAGCGCCAGCCAGACGGCGTTGACGATCACCAGCACGTCGGGCGGCGTGGTGGACGGCGGGGACGCTGCAACGGACATCGTCGTGCCCAATGGTTCGGTCGTGATCCATACGGTGGCGGGGGTGGGCTCGTCGGGGGCGATCGAGACGGACGTGGCTTCGTTGGACATCCACGACGCGGGGAGCGGAGGCGTCAGGATATCGGAGAGCAACGCGGTGACCGTGCTGGAAATCGACGCCGGCAGCGGGCCGATCTCGCTTTGGGCCGACGGGGAAATCCGGATCGGGCGGCTGCTGACGACGAACAATACGGATGACGCCGTGTCGGTGGTCAGTGCCAACGGAGACATTACCGACGGCGGCGATTCCCTGGGGCTGAGCGACATCGAGGCTCGAGCCGGCAGGGCGACGTTGACCGCGGTGAATGGTTCGATCGGCCGCGGAGCAAACGGTCCTCTGGAGACGAGCGTCGCCTCGTTGGTGGCTACGGCCGGCGGCGCCGCGGGGCTGGACCTTGAAAACGACGTTTCCCTAGCGGCGATTCTCAGGGCAGATTCCGGCGAAGCGCGACTGAACGTCGTGGGAGCGGGCAACACCCTGCAAACGGCCGGCGCCTGGTCGGCCGACCGGTTCGTCGTCGAGGTTGCCGGGGGACTGACCATCCTGCACGCGATCGACACGGATACGGCCGAGGGGATTCAGTTGCGGACCACCGCCGGCGGCGACATCCGGGTGAACGCTCTGATGACGGCCGGCGGCGGATGCGTGACGCTGATCTCGGCCGGGCAGATCATCGACGGCAACGACGCTGCCGGCCCGGTGGAGGAGAACAACGTCTCGGCCGCCGAGCTGGTCATGTCCGCGGCCGGCGGGATCGGGCTGACCGACGGCGGCCGGTTGGAAACGAGCGTCGGCCGTTTGGAGGCGACCGGCGGCAGCGGCGGCGTGTTCGTGCATAACACGGGCGATCTGGTCATCGGTGAGATTGCCGGCAGCCCTCTGGCCTTGGTAGGCATCAGCGCAACGGGAGCACCGATCGACGTTTCGGCCGACGGGGACCTGACGATCGGAGAGGCGATCACCAGCGTCGGCGGCGCGATCAGGCTGGATTCGACGATCGGGAACATCGTGGATAACCATGTGGGCACGCACGACGTCACAGCGGGCAGTCTGCTGTTGAAAGCGGCCGGAAGCATCGGCTTCTTCGACGCCGCACCGGTGGATCCCGCCAATCCCGCTCACAATCCCCTGGAAACCCAGGTCGGCACGCTGGCGATCGAGGCCGGCAGCAGCGACGCCGACCACGTGATGCTGAAGAATACGGGCGACCTGCGGCTTGACGCGGTGGGCGGCGTGAATTCCGTTTCGACGGCGGGTGGTCGGATCGACCTCGAGGTCCTCTCCGGTTCGCTGACGGTTGGGGGAACCGTCGGACCGCAAGCGGTGGCTCGTGTGTTCAGCGGCCGCGGGCCCGGTGGTGCGGTCGGCTCGGTGGAGGGCGGCCGTATCACTCTGAGATCCAGCGGCAGCCTGCTGGTGGAGCGCGGAGCGCTGATCAGTAGTGAGAGTGGCTTGGGAGGAAACTTCTTCCTCAGCGGCGTGGAATTGCAGGGCGAGGTCGCGCTGGGCCGCAGCGACGTCACTCTGGCGGGCGGCGCTTTGGACACGATTATCGCCGGGGACCAGCACATCCACGGCAACTACATCGTCGGTGCCCTGCGGGATATCATCGTCACGGCCGACGTAACGACCGAGCCCAACGGCATCAGCCCGGGTGACGTGCAATTCACCGCCGGCCGAAACGTCGTTGTCAACGCAGAAGTCGTTTCCGGCGGTGGAGCGGTCCATCTGCTGGCCGGCCAGGACGTGACGTTCGGTCCGGGCGGCCGTGTTGCCTCCGCGGGCGGTGCGGTGCTCGTTGCGGCCGACGCGGATGGAACGGCCGGCATCGGCGGTGGTGCCCTGACGATGTCCGACGGATCGGGGATCGACGCAGGAAGCGGCACGATCCATCTGACGGCAGCCGGCGACGTGACGTTGGCCGGATTGCAGGGCCGGACGCTGACGGCGACGTCAACCCACGGAGCGATTGCCAACACCTTTTCGGCAACGATTGCGGTGACCGATGAGGCCGCCTTCAACGCGGCTTTGGCGATCACGCTCGGCGATCACGGAAATTCCGACACGGTCGACTTCGGCAGCCTCCAACTGGTCGGCGGCGACGTCATGGTCTTCGAGGATTCCGCCACGCTGCTGACGGGCGCCCATGCCGGGGGTATGCTTGCGATCACGTCGGCGGACAACATCGTCATCGACAGCGGCCTGGTCAGGGCAGAAGGGGCACTTGCGCTCAACGCCGCAGGCGACCTGTTTGTCAACGACTCGCTGCCGCCGGGCACGTCCGAGGTCGTCGGGGGCACGATCGACGTCACGGCCGGCGGCATGATCCACATCGAAAACGGCGCCGTGCTCGAAAGCACGGCAGGCGGCACGATCGGCAAGGTGACCAACGCGCCGCCCTTGCTGAGGATCGGCGAAGCAGACCCGAATAAGGCCCTCACGCCCAGCGATCGAGTCCAGGAACTGAAGGGAACCGTCGGCGGAATCGAATCGGAAGGCGACCATCTGGAGCAGGGAGCGAACTTCACGGTCACGGTGGTTTGGGACGACGGCGTCACCAGCGTGTTCACCGGGATCCATGCCGGGGAAAGTTGGGAAATGCACGTTGCCGAGAACGGTTCGGCCGTTGCCAGCCGGGTCGACGCGGGAATCGGTACCGGACCGGCCCATCTCCTGCTCACCCGCGAGTATCCCAATACCCACCTGAGCACCGTCAACTTGAACGTCACGGCACAGGTCGAGGCCGCCAACGACCCGAACATCCGATTGAACGACAGCCGCCAGATCGACCTGAATCGGGTAGACTCTTCCGTGTCGACGCGGGTAACCGGCAACGAATTCGGCAGGGTGGCTCTGGCCGTGGAACGCGACGGTGCGGTTGTGGTCGCCCCGCCGGAACCGATCGTGGCGCCGCCCGAGATCCGCATTCCGTCGCAACAGACCAACCGGATCGAGGAGATCCGGCCGCCGCGGGAAACGGTGGTCGAGGAAGGCCGGGAATTGTACATCGTCAAGGTCCTTCCCGACGGCACGGAAGTGGATAAACAGATCCTCTCCGAGGACGCGCTGGCCGACACCGAGGCGCTGTTCGAGAAGTTCAGGAAGAAGGGCTTGCCGGACGGGCATTACCGCATTTATCTGAAGGAAGTCGGCTTTCCCGCACGAAAGCTGATGGAATTCTACAAGTCGGGCGATACGTTCGGCGAACCGGTTCGCGAGCCGGGGCGGGGTTCCAAGCCGGTCTCCGAAGAAGGCGCCCGACTCCGACGGGAGCAAAACTCCACGGCCGAGGCGACGGCCTGGCGGCAGCCGGCAGACACGCCTGCGGTTTCGGCGGACGGTGATGAGGATTCACGCGTCGACGAGAACTCGACCGTTGATGAATACTCTGCGGACGTGTTCGAGTCGCCCGACCTGTTGAGGCGTCTGTGGCTCGGCGCCGCCTTGCCGGCCGGCACCGTCCTGGCCGCCCGCGTGAAGCGAGTCCGCTGGGCCAACCGCATCGACCGGGCGATGGAAGATTCCCGCGACAACTCCTTTACAAAAGTATCACGATTGCGCAGGCGTTTCCGAAGTGGGGGAAAGTGATCATGCCGATTTGTCCGTTCTGTAAAGCCCATCTCAGCCGTGCTGCGTTCCATTCGGGACGATGCCCGAAATGCCGGCAGACGTTGTCGCCGGACGACGCACAAGACCGCCGCGATTTTCCGACCGGGCCGGACAGCGACGACTCGTCGTCGGCCGGTCCGCCGCCGGAAGACCCGTCCGAACTCCCGCCGGAGAAGGTGGGCAGGAAAACGGCCGACGACCGGCGGTTCGCCGAGACGATTCAGCCCGGCGCCGCGTCGGAAGTTCCGCCGAAGAAACAGGGCAGGAAGACGGCCGACGACCGCCGCTTCGTCGAAACGCTCCAGGGAACCCCTTCGGGAGCAGCTCTCTCGACGCAGGACGACAGGGGAACGGCCGACGACCGCCGGATCATGCAAACGCTCGAGGCGGGCGGTCTGGAACCGGAAGTCGTCCAGCGAATCACCCAACTGTGGTCGGGAACGTTGGACCCCGACACGGCCCCGAGGACTTCGATCAAATCGGATGTTCAATCGATCGCGCGCGAGGCCGATTTGGTGATCCAATCTCAAATCCTTCGCGAAGGGAAACAGAAGGACGCGGAGAAAGCCGACTACGAGTTGATCAGCCGACTGGGCGAAGGGGGCATGGGAATCGTCTACGCCGCGCGGCAGGCCGCCATCGACCGGACCGTCGCCGTCAAAATGCTCAAGCCGCGAGCGGCCGGCGACGAGATCGAACGCGAGAAGTTCCTCTCCGAAGCCGTCGTCACCGGCGAGCTGGAACATCCGAACATCGTGCCGATCTACAACCTCGGCAAGACTGAATCCGGCCACCTCTTCTACTCGATGAAGCGCGTCCAGGGCACGCCTTGGGACACGGTCATTTCCGAGAAATCCTTCGCCGAGAACCTCGAAATCCTGATGAAGGTCGCCGACGCCGTGGCCCTGGCCCACTCGCGAGGCGTGATCCATCGCGATCTGAAGCCGGAAAACGTGATGTTGGGAGACTACGGCGAAGTGCTGCTGATGGACTGGGGGCTGGCCGTTTCGATGGGAGTTGCTTCTCGAGGAATCGGCATGGGTGGAACACCCGCCTACATGGCCCCGGAAATGGCCGCCGGCCCCATCGAGCGGATCGGGTTCCCCAGCGACATCTACCTGCTCGGCGCGATCCTCTATGAAATCATCGCCGACCAGCCGCCGCACCTGGGAAAGAACGTCGTCCAGTGCCTGCTGGCGGCCGCCAAGAACGAAATCCGGCCGACCGAGAAGTCCGGCGAACTGCTCGATATTGCGCTGAGGGCGATGGCCACGAAGCCGGAAGACCGCTATGCCAGCGTCGCCGAGTTCCAGGACGCCATCCGCGAGTATCGGTCCCACTCGGAAAGCATTTCCCTGGCGATCCGCGCCGAAGAAGACCTGCGAGCAGCCGCCGAGAGCGACGATTACGAGTTGTACGCACGGGCGCGCTTCGGATTCCAGGAAGCCCTGGAACTCTGGCAAGGCAACACGCGTGCCAGCAGCGGCGTTTCGCAGGCAAGCCTGGCCTATGCCACGCGTGCCTTGGGAAAAGGCGATTACGACCTGGGGGCGTCGCTCCTGAACGCCGACAATCCACAGCACGCCCAAGTCCTCCAAGACATCCGCGCGGCACAACGCGAGCGCCTTGCCCGGCAGCACCGCCTGAAAACGGCCAAACGCGTCGGCGTGGGCCTGGTGTTGACCATCTTCGCCATCGTGACGGGGGCATTCTTCTGGATTCAGCACGAGGCGACGCTCGCCCGGGAGGCGGAAACCCGCGCGGAAGGCGAAGCCAAGGCCGCCAGAGCGGCGGAAGCAACCGCGGCCGAAGAAGCCGAGGCGGCCCGAGCGGCCGAGGCACTCGCTGATAAGGAAGCCAAGGCGGCCAGAGCGGCCGAGGCACTCGCGGCAGAGGAAGCCGAGACGGCTCGAGCGGCCGAAGTAATCGCTGAAGACAGACGCATCGAAGCAGAGAAGCAAACGGAAATCGCCAATCAGAAAACCGAGGAGGCAAGGGTCTCGCAACTGGCCGCCGAGGAAGCCGAAAGGCTGCAAAAGTACGAGGCCTACATCGCCAAGATCGGACTGGCGGCCGCCAAGATCGACGAGAATTCCTTCGACCGGGCCGTCGCGCTGCTGAACGAGTGCCCTGCGGAACTCTGCAACTGGGAGTGGGGTCGCCTGATGCACCTGTGTACCCGCGACGTCAAGGCGTTCGACGCCGGGCAGCCGGTCGACGCGGTGGCGTACTCGCCCGACGGAAGCCGTTTCGCGACCGCGGGATGGGGCGGCGTCGTGCGCATCTGGGACGCCGCGTCCGGGGAGCAGTCGGCCGCCATTTCCACCGGCGGAGAGTTCGTTTTCGCCGTGGCCTTCTCCCCGGACGGCCAGTACCTGGCCACCGGCGACAATGATCGGCCGAACTACGTCAAGATCTACGACACTCAAACCGGAGAACGGGTGCAGGCGTTGACCGGACACAAGGACGCCGTGCTTTGCGTCACCTATTCCCGCGACGGAAAACGGCTGCTGACGACTTCCTACGACAACACCGCCCGACTGTGGGACCTGGAGACCGGCCAGTCCAAGGAGTTCGCAGGGCACGACTGGTGGGTCTGGTCGGCCGCCTTCTCCCCCGACGAGAAACAGATCGTCACGGCCAGCCAGGACGGGTCGGCCATCGTCTGGTCGGTCGAGACGGGCGAACCCGGACCGCGGTTCCTGGGCCATGCCGGTCCGGTCTTCTCGGCAGCCTTTTCGCCCAATGCCCAGGATGGCTACGTCGCCACGGCCGGTTACGACAAGCGCGTGCTCCTCTGGAAACCCGAGGATGTCAAACCGTTCGACTTCAGCTCGCTGCTGAGCGAAGACCCTCCCGAGCGGACGCCGTGTATCGTGCTGGAGGGCCACGCCGCCGCCGTTTGCTCGGTCCGGTTCTCTTCCGACGGCAAGTTCCTGATCAGCGGCGGCAACGACAACACCGTGCGGCTCTGGGACGTCGAAACGGGCAAACTGTTGAAAACGGTACGAGGCCATGCCGGCTGGGTGCGATCCTGCGTCTTCTCCTCCGACAGCCAGCAGGTCCTCTCCGGCAGCCACGACCACCAGGCAAAGCTCTGGAATATCGGCGGATATCAAGAGATTCGCATCCTGGGAGGACGCGTCTTGGAGGGCCATCGAGACGCGATTCTCGGAGCCTCCTTTTCGCCCGACGGCCAGCGAATCGTCACCGCCGGCCGGGATCGATTGGCCAAGACGTGGAGTACCGTCACGGGCCGGCAACTCCAGGAGTTCCGGGAGGGGCACGATTTCCTGGCCACCAACGCCATCTTCTTCCCCGACGGAAAGAAGGTCGTCACCGCCGCGGCCGACAGCACGACGATCATCTGGAACGTGGCCACGGGCACGCAACTCGAAACACTCGAGGGAACCGGTCTCAGCGCCGCCGTGGCGCTGTCGTCCGACGCCCAATGGATCTTGACCGGCAGCAACGTCGTCCAACGAGAAAAGACCGACGGGTCCGGCAACGCGGAAAAACTCTGCACGCCCAAGATCTGGGACGCCAAGAGCGGGGATCTGCTCCGGACGCTGGCGGCGCACCACGCCGAGGTCACCGCCGTGGCCATCTCGCCCGACGACACGCTGATGCTGACCGGCGACATGGGCGGCCAATGCCGGCTGTGGGACGCGCAGACCGGTGAAGAGAAGTGGCGATCCGAAGGACACTCCCGCGCGATCACCGCCGCCTGCTTCCTGCCCGACGGAAAACACGTACTGACCGCAAGCGTCGACAACACCGTTGCCCGATGGGACGTGGAGACGGGCCAGGAGTTGTCCTCGTCGATTCTCAAGCACTCGGACGCGGTGACTTCGATGGCCCTCTCGCCCGATGGTCGGTACGTCTTGACCGCGTGTGCCGACCGGCGAGTCGACTTGTCGGATTCGGATGTCGAAGGCGGCGAACCGGTCGAGCGCCGCGTGCCCGTCTCTACGGTGAGGTTGTGGGAACTCGCCAATGCCGAGGAGATCGGGAAACTGGCGGTGGAGGACGAAGTCGTGAGTTCCGTGGCGTTTTCGCCGGACGGCCGGCATGCGGTGACCGCCGGTTCCGTAATCGCCGTTTCGGGACCCGACGGCCGACGCGATGTGACAGCCGACTCCGAACACGTCGTGCGGTTGTGGGACCTGCAAACATTCGAAGAAGTCGGCGACGACGGCCCTGGTCCTTTCACGCGTCCGAAGGTCGGTGGCAGCCAGGTCCGCTCGGCGATCTTTTCTCCGAACGGTGCCCACGTGCTGACCGTGGGCGGCACCGACGTATGCCTTTGGGACGTCAAGACCGGCCACGAGGCCATGCGAGCCCGGCGGCAGGGTTCCGTGGCCTCGGCCCATTTCTCGCCCGACGGTGGGCGCATCGTCACCGGCAGTTGGGACAACACGGCCAGGATCTGGAACGCGGAAACGGGCGTCGCCGAGTTGAAACTCGAGTCCGGACACACGCAGTTCGTCAACACGGCCGTCTTTTCGCCCGACGGAAGCATGGTGCTGACCGCCGGCGACGATCAAGCCGTGCTGTGGGACGCGAAGACGGGAGAGGTACACAAGACGTTCCGCGGGCACGCCGATCGCGTCCGCAGTGCCGTCTTCTCCTCCGATCAACAACGCATTTTGACCACATCGGATGACAAAGCCGCCTGGATCTGGGACGTGAAATCGGGCCAGGTGCTGCACAAGCTCGCCGGCCACGAGCAGGCCGTCCTCTGGGCCGCCTTCTCGAGAGACGACTCCCGCGTGATCACCGCCGGCGAGGACACCAGTGCCATCATCTGGGACGTGACCGCCGAGGCGAAAGTGCTCTTCCGTCTCGAAGGGCATACCGCCGGCGTCACGTCGGTGGCGTTTTCGCCCGACGCCACGCGCGTCATCACGGGAAGCCGGGACAATACGGCCAAGATCTGGGACGCCGAAACCGGCAAGGAAATCCTCACGCTCAAGGGACACTCGGAAGAAATCACCTGCGTAGCGTTCTCGCCCGACGGTCGCACCGTGCTCACTGCCAGTCGCGACGGAACGGCCGTCCTTTGGCCCACCGTCGACTGGCGGCGGGAGGCCCCCCCCGCCGATCCCGGACAGACCGCGTTGCGAATTTCCCACGCAGCCCCGGGGGGTGATGCCCGAGGGGTGATGCCCGAGGGGTGATGCTCGAGGGGTGATGGTTGACAGCCCAATCCGCCGTTAGTAAGATCTGGGGTACCTGGTCGACTTGAAGAGTCGGAATCCGGCGCGACGGGTTGTCCGGTCGGGAGTGTGCCCCGTGGGGGCCTGCCGGCGAATCCACCGTCGCCTGCCGGGATGAGGTACCCAATACCGTGGCCTATCTGAGAATCATCGACGGTCCGAACTCGGGGCAAATCTTGGAAATGAAAGGCCCCAAGTGCGTCCTGGGGCGGCATCCCGACTGCGATATCGCCGTCACCGGTCAAGACGCCAGCCGCCACCACGCCCGGATCGTGCGGATCGACGGCGGTTGCTTCCTCGAAGACCTGCACAGCCTCAACGGCACCTTCCTCAACGACGAGCCGATTCGCGAGCGGCGGGAAATCGCCGACGGCGACCGAATCAGCGTCGCCGACGCCGAGTTCACCTTCCACTACGGCCATTTGCCGGACCAGTGCGACAGGGCAACCTTGGACAAGGAAAAGATCCGGCCCATCCTGGTCGACGATGACGAGCAGTCGCAGAACGTGGTCTTCGTTTCCTCGCGCGACGCTACCGTGACCCAGGACACGAGCCGCTCGACCGCCTTGCTCCAAACCCAACTGAAGGCCCTGCTGGAGATCACGCAGAACTTGCGCAACAGCCTCACGTTGGAAAGGGTCTTGCCGCAGATTCTCGACAGCCTGTTCGTGATTTTCTCGGCCGCCGAGCGCGGCTTCATCGTGCTGCAAAACGAGACCGGTGTGCTGGAACCGCGCTGGTCGAAGCTCCGCCGCGACAATATCGAGCAGCCACCCCGGATCAGCCGCACGATCGTCCACCGGGCCATGGATTCCCAGGAGGCCGTCCTCTCGGCCGACGCGCCGGTCGATTCGCGTTTCACCGGCAGCACGAGTCTCTCCACCCTTCCCATCCGCTCGGTGATGTGCGCCCCGCTGATCGACAGCGACGGCGACTCCTTCGGCGTGCTCCAGGTCGATACGGCGCAGGACCAAAGCCGCTTCCAGCAGGAAGACCTCGAAGTGCTGCTGAGCGTGGCCGCGCAGGCTTCCATCGCCATCGACAACGCGCGGCTCCACGAATACGCGCTCCGCCAGCGGGCCGTGGAGCGCGACTTGGAGGTGGCGGACCAGATCCAGCGGAGCTTCCTGCCCAGGTGCCGCCCGGAATTGCCGCAGTACGAATTCTTCGACTACTGCCGCCCGGCCAACCACGTCGGCGGCGATTTCTACCAGTATCTGCCCTTCGCCGACGGCCGCATGGCCGTGGTCGTGGCCGACGTCGTGGGACACGGGCTGGCGGCGGCCATGCTCAGCGCCAACCTCGTGTCCGAAGTGCGGTTCCGGCTGCGCGACGCATCCCGGCCGGAAGACGCGCTGACACAACTCAACGCGATTCTCCTCCGCGATCTCGTGGAAGACCACTTCGTCACGCTCGTCCTGGCCGTGCTCGCTCCCGAGTCGGGCGACGTGACCATCGTCAACGCCGGACACATGCTGCCGATGTTCTGCCGCGCCGACGGCCGGGTCGAAGACGTCGGCCAGGAACAGACCGGCTTGCCGTTGGGCGTCCTCGAAACTGCGGGCTACCGACCGCTGACGATTCGGCTTTCCTCCGGCGAATCGCTCGTCTTGTACACCGACGGCGTCACCGACGCCGCCAACGAAGCGAAACAACGCTACGGCATCCATCGCATGCGAATCCTGCTGGCCGGCGCCCAAGGCACACCCCGACAACTCGGGCAGAAGGCCATCGACGACGCCCGCGACTTCCTCGGCATCTGCCCTCAAGAGGACGACATGTGCCTGGTCTGCTTCGGCCGCCTCTGAACCTCCCCCATCTCGTTACATGTCACTCTTTCTTCTTCATTCATAATTCATAATTCCTAATTCATCCTTCATCCTTCCCCCCTCCCCCATGTACCTCCTCGAAAACCCCGTCCTCCAGCGCGAGCTGCTGGTCAACCTGCGGATGACTCGGGCGTTCGTGCTGTTGTTCGCCTACGTGGGGCTTTTGGGACTGGTGGTTTACGTGGCGTGGCCCAGCCAACAGCGGCTCGATCTGACCAACAGCAAGGAGGCCAAGGATTTGGTCAATCTGTTGTTCCTGGGGCAGTTCGTTCTCATGTCGCTGATGGTGCCCAGTTTCGCGGGCGTCTCGATCACCGGCGAGAAGGAGCGGCGGACCTACGAGATGCTGCTGGCCAGCCCGCTGCGGCCCGGGGCGATCGTGCTGGGAAAGCTGCTGGCCTCGCTGTGCCACCTGGCCGTGTTGGTCTTCGCTTCGCTGCCGATCGTCATGCTCTGCCTGCCTTTGGGCGGCGTGTCGTTGTGGGAGGTGGTGGCGACCTACGCGGCCATGGCCGCCTCGGTGGTGACCTTCGGCATGATCTGCCTGGCCGCCGGCAGCTACTTCACCCGCTCGAGCGCCGCGCTGGTCGTCTCCTACATGGTGATCCTGCCGATGGCCCTGTTCGGCGTGCTCTTCTATCGCCTGGCCGAGGAGTTGGCCTGGTTCCGGCTCTGGATGCTCGCCGGCGTATTCCCCGGCGTGTGCCTGGTGGTTTGCGGGATGCTGTTTCGCAGCACCTGCCGGCGCCTGTTGCACCCGCCCGACGTGGGCAGCGAAGCCAAGGAAGTGGTCGATCCGGACTTGGAGCAGAGGGAGGCCGTGGGCATGGTCATCCACAGCAACCAGTTCCCCGATCGGCTGTTTGCCCCGCCTAAGCGAAACGACCTGATGGCCGACGAGGCCAACCCGGTCTACGACAAAGAGATGCGCAGCGAGCTGTTCGGCCAGGGCACGCTCATGCTGCGGCTGGTCATCCAGCTCAGCATGGGGCTGGCCTTGCCGCTGATGGCCGTCTGCCTCTACATCGTCCCGCAGGCGGCGCCCTGGTACACCGGCTACGTGCTGGTCTTCAGCATGCTCGTCGGGCCGGTCTTCTCCGCCGGCAGCATCACCAGCGAACGCGAACGCCAGACCCTCGAACTCCTGCTTTGCACCACGGTCTCTCCCTGGCAGATCCTCTGGGGCAAGCTGCTTTCCAGCCTGCGGGTTTCCGTCGTCTTGACCAGTTTCCTGATTTGGCCGCTGCTGCTGGCGTGGCTGCTGCCGCCGTGGACCTATAGCCGCGACACGATCACCATGCTCGGCTACGTGGCGATCATCGCGGCGACCAGCCTGACGACCACCACGCTGCCGATGTTCTGCTCGGTCGTGTTTCGCAAGACGACCGTGAGCATGATGACGGCCTACCTGGTGTTGATCGGGCTGTTCGCCGTGCCGGTGGCGGTCGAGGCGTTTGCGCGGCTGCTGTTACTCCCCGGCGATCCGGCCATTTCCGCTATCCGCCGCTTCACGTTCACCAGCCCGTTCTCCGCGTCGTTCGCCCTGCCGCTTTCGGTCGGCCAGACGCCGCGGCTGGGCCAATGGCCAATCTTCTTCGCCTTCGCGAGTTTCTACGCCATGGTCAACGCGACGCTGCTATGGCTGATGCTCTGGCTCTTCGACGCCCGCTGGCGCGTGCGGGCGTAGGCGGTTCTTACTTGTCGCTGATCCCGAGACGGATTCGAACAGGAGTGTAGGCCGGAACAAGCGCAGCGCAGTTCCGACACTTGGTGTGGAAAGGCCACATGGAGTCACGTGCCGGAACTGCGCTGCGCTTGTTCCGGCCTACTTTTCTCCGTTCCCTCTGTTCCCGAATTCCGGGGACACTATACTAGTTTGACCGAATTCCGAAGACACTATCCTACTTTTTGGCCTTGGGAGGACGGCCGGCCTTTTTGGGAAACAGGGGGCGATCGAGGAGCTTTTCCAGTTTGGCGATGAAACGCTTCCCGCCGAGCGGGCGGCCCGTGCTCGCGTGGCGGCGGAACAACGCTTGCTCTTCCTCGTTCGTCCCGGCGGAAAGGAATTTCGCCCAATCGTCCACCATCCGCGTGAGCGGGGAATCGCAAACCAGCGGATCGGCACGCCCCTGCACGTGCGACCGGGCACTGCTGTAAGGATA
>DATLAN010000329.1:0-7731 GCA_035527455.1 Thermoguttaceae bacterium | reverse complement strand
CCGTTTCGGCCGTACAACAAGTCCTATCTGCCGGGCAACCTCACGTGGAACCGCTGGTGGGACTTCGGCAACGGCACGCTGGGCGACATGGGCAGCCATGTGATCGACCTGCCCTTCTGGGCGCTGAAACTACGCCAGCCGACCTCAATCGAGACCCACGGCGACCCCACGCCCGCTTCGCCCTACACCAATGCGAAGTGGATGGAGATAACCTGGGAACACCCGGCGACCGACGAGCGGCCCGCCCTGACGCTCACCTGGCACGACGGCATCAAGCGGCCCGAGTCGCCCGACGAGAAGATCGACCTGAACACGTGGGGACTCGGCATGCTGTTCAAGGGCGAGAAGGGCGACCTGCTGGCCGATTACGGAAAGCACATCCTGCTGCCGGAAGAAAAGTTCAAGGACTTCCAGCGTCCCGAACCGTCGATTCCGGCTTCGTTGGGCCATCACCAGGAATGGATCCACGCCTGCAAGACGGGCGAGCCGACCACCTGCAACTTCGACTATTCCGGCATGTTGATCGAGCACAACCTGCTGGGCAACGTCGCCTATCGGACCGGCAAAAAGCTGATCTGGGACCCGGATAATCTCAAGGCGACCAACTGCCCGGAAGCCGACCCGTTCATCCGCCGCGAGTATCGCGAAGGCTGGACGCTGTAGCCGTTGCTTGCAGTCACACAAGCCGGCGCGTAGAATTCAACGCGGTTTTCTCGGACACTGTTTCGCAAGCCGTTTAGCGGGCGTGCTTGCACGCCGTGTGTCCTTCGTTTTGCAGCGAGCCCCATGGCTTCAACGCCAACCAGACTCTCTTTCACCGGCGGCACGCTCGTGCTCGAGGGAATGTCGCGCGAGGAGGTTTCGCGCGTATTCGAGCCGTCGCTCTGGGCGTGGGACCCACGGGTCTCCGCCTGGCGATGCGACGCGATGCAGTATGAAGCGGTCGCCGGCCTGCTGCGGGAAGAAGGCTGCCGGTACGACGACGACGTGCCCGATTGGCAACCGGTCTGCTGGCCGCGCGTCAAGATCCATCCGTTGAGGACAGAACAACAGGCCGCGGTCAACGCCTGGATGGAGACCCGCCGCGGCTGCATCGTCATGCCCACCGGCACCGGCAAGACGGAAGTCGCGCTGCACGTCATGTCGCAAACGGTCACGTCCACGCTGGTCGTCGCGCCGGTGCGGGACCTGATGTACCAATGGCACCGACGGATCCTCGAAGGGCTCGGCGTCGACGCGGGCATCGTCGGCGACAACGTGTTTCGGGTCCGGCCGGTCTCGGTCACCACGTACGACAGTGCGTGCATCCATATGGAGCGTTTCGGCAACCGGTTCGCCCTGCTGGTGTTCGACGAGTGCCATCACCTGCCCGGTCCGGTCCGCCGCGACGCCGCCGTGATGTCGGCCGCGCCGATGCGGATGGGCCTGACCGCCACCCCCCAACGCTCCGACGGGCGGCACGTGGATCTCGATTGGCTCGTCGGGCCGATCGTCTACGACATGCCGATCTCCGCCGCCAAGGGACAGACCCTGGCCGATTACGAAGTGGTGCGGATTCCCGTCCATCTCTCCGCCGAGGAACAAGTCCGCTACAACGAACTCTCGCAGCAGATTCGCAGCTACATGATCGAGCGGCGCGAGACCGACGCGGACTTCGCCTGGGAAGATCTCTGTGCCGAGACGGGCAAAACACCCGAAGCCCGCCGGGCGCTGAAGGCCTATTTCGCCAAGAAATCGATCGAGGATCGGGCCGAAGAAAAACTCCGCGTGCTGGAAGACCTCTTCCGCCTGCACGCCGGCCAGCCGTGCATGGTCTTCACCGGCTCGAACGCCATGGCCCGCGACGTCTCGCGGCGGTTCCTGATCCCCTGCCTGTTGAACCACTGCGGAAAGAAGGAACGCCTGGAGGTTCTCCGGGGATTGGAAGACGGCAGCTATCCGGCCCTGGTCGCCAACCAGGTGCTCGACGAGGGCGTCGATCTGCCCGAGGTCAAAGTGGCCGTCGTGATCGGCGGCACGGCCTCCAGCCGCCAGGCCAAACAGCGTTTGGGCCGCATCCTCCGCAAGTCGGGCAACGCCCGGGCGACCCTCTACGAAATCGTCTCCGCCGGCACCGGCGAAGAACGCCGCTCGCGCCGGCGGAGAAAGAGCGACGCGTACGAAGGCACCCGCCACCGCCGGGCACAAAAGCGTTAAAGCGGACCGATGCCGCCCCGGCTTCCGCCAACGCACACTGACGAACAACGCCCCCGCCAATGCAAGCTGGCCGACAACGCCCCCGGATTGCACTCCGGGGGGGTGGTCTTCATCGCCGCGAATTCCTCCGCACTTCAAGCGACTACGGTGCGAAGATCTCCGCCACCGGCAAACGAAACTCCGGCACAACGTCCTCGCCGGTCACCTCGTCCGAGACCGTCAAGATCGTCACCTGCTTCTCGCCGCGATAGACGGAAACAGTCCGCGTGCCCGGATCGACAACCCAAACCACGCGGCAGCCCGCGCCCAGCCAGTCCTGGACTTTGGCCAACAGATCACCGGCCCGGTCGTTGGGCGAAATCACCTCGACGGCCAAATCGGGCGGACCCTGAAAGAAGCCGGTCGTGAGCGTCGCAGGGACACGCTCGGCCCGGACGAAACCCACGTCCGGCGCCCGAACCGTGTCCGGATCACGGCCGATTCGAAAACCGGTCTCCGCGCCGGTGACTTTGCCGAGGCCCTTCTGCTTGACGAAGTTGGCCAGCGGTGCGGCGATCGTCGTGGTCAGACAACCGTGTTCGAACCCGGCGGGCGTCATCATGACCAACTCTCCGCGCACCAACTCACATCGTCCAAGACCTGCCGTCTCGAATAATTGCCGGGCCGTCGTGATGTGCTCTATCGTAACCATGGCTGACAATTCATCCTACCCCTCACACCGGGGATTGTCAACTCGCGCGGTTTCAGAAGATCTGGCGCAAGTCGATATCCAGCGCACAGGCAATCTTCCTCAGCGTGTCGACCTTGGATCGGTCGGGATTCCTCAGCACGTGGGAAATCCTGGCCGGCGTCACGCCGATTCTCTCGGCCAGTTGTTTCTGGGTCAGGCCGCGATCCCTGATGATCCAGCGCAGTCTGGCGGCAACCGTCTTGGAGGCCGTGTCCGGGTTGACCTCGAGTACTTCCAGCTTACCGGCCCTTTCCAGGGCGTCGTTCTCGTCGATCGCACGCGCGAGTTCCTCGATCAGGGCTTTGTCATCGCCTTCGGAAGACGCGTCGGCAGAACCGGTCAAACCGGCATCACGATGCATCGGCCCGGCTGCGTCGGACTTGGAAAGTTCCTGTACAAAAACCGCCAAGGCGCGAGCAAACGGCTCGGCGTAGCGCTGCATGATTTCGTTTGTAGAGTTTTCCAAGGCTGCCATCTCCTGCCGGATATATGCATAGGTTAATTCGTTGCCGTATCTATATATTACTATACGCTATCAGCTTTTGTCAAGGTGCATGAAACACAGCCACAGGGTGGTGGAGGCCAACACTTGGATGGTAGTTCCGGCTCTATCCGACTCTGACCAGCTTGATCAGCTCAATGCGAAGCGTGTCGGGAACGCGGCGGTTGAACGTCAATCTGCCGGGTCGAACCCGTCCATCAAGTCCAGCAGTTCTGCATTGCTGTCCAGATTGACACCCGGGCGCAATCCACTGCCATGGTGCTTCGGGAGAGAAACTCGCTCCGTCGGTTGCTGCCGCTTGCGTCGGGCAAGCACCTCGCGCAGCGCGTCTTCAATCACCGCGCTCATCGTCCGGCCGGTCTGTGCCGCCCACCGTTTGACCTCGGCGTGCAGATCGTCGTCGAGTTGGATGGTCACCCTCATGTCCATAAGGATATAATGAGGAGGTCTACGTGCCAATACTTAGCTGTTTCTCTCGGGCGCAGAAAGCCTCATGCTCACCCGTGAACTTGCCATCGCCGACTACGACGCCGGGCGGATTCTGCCGGATCGGCTTTCGCGGAAAACCCATGGGCAATATGTCGGTTACGCCGAGCGGATGCTGCACGTGTATCGAAAGGGCGTCGGGCGGACGCGGCGGGAGTTGCACCGGGCGGTGGGGGGAGTTTTCGCCGACGAGGAAGATTGCCCCAGACGGCGGATCGACGCCTTCTGCAAGCTGCTCGACGACGCCGCCACCTACGACCGGGACACGCGCGGTCGGGCGGCCGCGCTGCGACGCGAAGTGTTCCGCACGGCCACGGAAAAACACCCCCTGGTGCGCCGGGCGGATCGGCTGTTCGAGTACGAAGAGGCCCAAGTCAAGGCCGAGATCGCCGCCCGACTCGGACGCCCGTGGACGGAGATCGATCGGGAACTGTTTGCCGACGTGATCGAGTTCCATCGGCTGGCCTCCTTCGAGGGCTATCCGGACGCCGCGGCGCTGCTGGCCCGATACAACGTGGCCCAGGTGCAAGTCGCCCTGTTCGACGCCGTCTCGATGAGCGTCTGGGCCACGCAGGACTTCAAGACGATCCTCCGCTACGCCAAGCTGGCCCGGCTGATGCACACGATCGTCCGCAGCGGGGAAGATCGATACTCCTTCCGGTTCGACGGGCCGGCGTCGGTGCTGCGGCAGACGCGGCGTTACGGGGTGGCCATGGCGAAGTTTCTGCCCTCGCTGGTCGCATGCCGCGACTGGCGGATGCACGCGGTAATTCGCACGCGGCGGCGGGGGTTTCACGTCAGCCTGGACCTCTCGTCCGCCGACGGGCTCAACAGCCATCTGCCCGCGCCCGAGGAGTTCGATTCGAGCGTGGAAGAGGCGTTCGCCGAGAAGTGGGGCCTGGAGAAGCGTGACGGCTGGACGCTGGTGCGCGAGGCGGAGATCCTGCACCGAGGGCAGAAGGTTTTCGTGCCCGATTTCGCCTTCCGCCACGACGACGGGCGCACCGTGCTGATGGAGATCGTGGGATTTTGGACGTCGGAGTACCTGCACCGCAAGCTCCAGACGCTGACGCTTTTCGCCGATCATCCGATTCTCTTGGCGGTCACCGAGCGGGTGCAGGAGAAGATGCCCGACCTGCCCTCCGACGCGATTTCCTTCAAATCGGTGCTGAAGATCAAGGACGTACTCGATCGGCTGGAAAACGGCGGTGCGGCTTGATATGATGGTTCGTTGTCGAGATAATCCGACTCACCCCACAACCCCAGGAACACGACACATGAACGGACGATGCAACCCGGTTTCTCTCCTCTTGATCCTCGCCCTGTCCACGCTCTTCTGCCTGGCCGGCGAAAGCGTTGGCCCCGCCGCGGAGAAGGGCGAGGCCGTGGAACTGTTCAACGGCAAGGACCTCGCCGGCTGGAAGGTGATCACCTGCGAAGCGGTCGTCGAGGACGGCGCGATTCGGCTGACGGCCGGCAACGGGCTGGTACAGACCGAGCGCCGCTACGCCGATTTCATCCTCGAGGTCGAGTGGAAGGCCCTGAAGCCCGACCGGTGGGACTCGGGCGTCTACTTCCGCTACGACTCGGTGCCCGAAGGCCGCCCCTGGCCGCCCCGTTACCAGGCCAACATGAGGAAAGGCATGGAAGGCAACGTGGACCTCGCGGGAGCGACCAGCACCGGGCTGGTCAAGCCGGGCGAGTGGAACCACTTCAAGCTCACCGTGGTCGGCACCAAGGCCGAAATGGTCATCAACGGCCAGCCCGCCTGGAAAGCCGACGGACTGGAAGCGCCCGAAGGATACATCAGCCTGCAGGCCGAGGTGCCCGGCGGCGGCGAGTTCCTCTTCCGCAATATCCGGATCACGGAGTTGTAAGCGCGCAGGAACAGCTTGTGGGTGGCACGCCCTGAGGAACGAAGGGCGTGATGAATCGGCCAACCACGCCCTTCGTTCCTCAGGGCGTGCCACCCATGCGAACAACTCGTTCTTGCGCAGTCAAAAGAGAGTGTGCCAAGCGATGCAGACCCTTGAAGAAGCCTTGGCGGAGGACCGCTTCGCCCGGGCCAACGGGATCGAGGTGATCGAAGTCCGGCCCGGTTACGCCCGGGCACGGATGACCGCCGGCGAGGACCACCTCAACAGCGTCGGCCTGGTTCACGGCGGGGCCATCTTCACGCTGGCTTCCGTGGCGTTCTTCGCGGCCTGCAACGCGGCCGGCAGCTTGGCCGTGGGAATCAACTTGGGCATCTGCTATATCCAATCCGCCAGCGGCAGCACGCTCGAAGCCGAAGCCACCGAAATCGGCCGCAGCCGCAAGTTATCCACGTGTACGGTCCGTGTGACCGACGGCGACGGAAACATCGTAGCCCAGTTTCAGGGAACGGCCTACGTCAAGAACGAGCCGTTTCCACCGCGAGAGACACACGCTTGAGTTCGCCTTCGGCGAGCCGGGCCCCATGAAGGAGAACATCCCATGAGAGACGAACGACGGCTGCACGTCGGCCTGGCAGTTGTAGCGGCGGTCCTTTTCGCGGCGGCTTCCCGAGCCGACGAAAAGATCGAACAGATCGACGTGTTCACCGGCGGCACCGGGGGTTATCACACCTACCGCATCCCCGCCGTCGTGCTGACCAACCAGGGCACGCTGCTGGCGTTTTGCGAGGGAAGGAAGACCGGCGGCGGCGACCACGGCGACCTCGACCTGGTGCTCCGCCGCAGTGCTGACGGGGGCAAGACCTGGGAGCCGATGCAACTCGTCTACGAAGAAGGCGGCACCGCCAAGATCACCATCGGCAATCCCTGCCCGGTCGTTGATCGCAGCACCGGCACCGTCTGGCTGCCCTTCTGCCGCGACAACGATCGCGTGCTGATCACCCACAGCACCGACGACGGCAAGAGCTGGGCCGAGCCGGTCGAGATCACCGCGGACGTGAAGAAGCCCGAGTGGGGCTGGTACGCCACCGGCCCGGGCCACGGCATCCAGCTTGCCGGCGGCCGGCTGGTGATCCCCTGCGACTGCGGTGAAACCAAGGGTTGGGGCCAGTGGGACAAGAAGGGGCGCTCGCTCGTCTTCTACAGCGACGACCACGGCAAGTCCTGGAAGCTCGGCGGCGCGACCGATCTGGGAATGAACGAGTGCGAAGTGGTCGAGCGGGCCGACGGGTCGCTGCTTCTGAGCATGCGGAACTACTTCGGCAAGAACCAACGGGCGTTCGCCGCCAGCACCGACGCGGGCTCGACCTGGTCGGCGCCGCAGCACCACGAGCAGGTCTATTGCCCCACCTGCCAGTCGAGCATCCAGCGGTATTCGCTCGAGCCGAAGAACATCATCCTCTACTCCGGTCCCGGCGGTCCGGGCCGCAGCCACATGACGGTCCGCCTCAGCTACGACGAAGGCAAGACGTGGCCGGTCGCCAAGGTGATCTACGAAGGATCGGCCGCCTACAGCGACCTGGTCGTCCTGTCCGACGGAACCATCGGCTGCCTCTACGAACGGGACGGCTACGGCAAGATCACCTTCGCCCGGTTCTCGCTCGATTGGCTGACGAGCGAAGATTGATATTCCCTGCGCTTCTGTAGGTCAGGGCTTGCCCTGACAAAACGCCCTCAGCCGAACGTTATGCTTCAGCCCGTAGGTTATGCTTCAGCATATCGGATCGCCGACGCCAAGAACGGCTACGGGCTGCCCCAGTACGTTGCCAAGAGGCGGTCGACGGTCGCTTCGGCGGCGGTCGGTTGATCGGATGGGCGCGGCGGGCGGGCGGACGTGTCGAACTCGTATAACCACGACCACGCCGCGGACAACGCTTCCGGCG
>DATLAN010000328.1:0-10946 GCA_035527455.1 Thermoguttaceae bacterium | reverse complement strand
AGCCAGGATATGAAGGACTATCCGATCGACAAGCTGCGGCCGGCTCGTGAGGGTAATTCCGAATGCCTGCTCTATGCTGAGGACGCGACCAACATCCGGCTTGAAGGTCTTGGTGTGATCGATGGCCGGGGTACGCCGGAGTCCTTCCCGCGTCGTTCGGGACCCGGCGGCAAAGACAATCGCCCAAGGCTGATCCGCTTCGAGAACTGCGAGAATGTGACCTTCTCCGGCCTGACTTACAAGAATCCCGCTTTTTGGGGGCTGCACCTGGTTGACTGCAAAGAGGTCCATTTCAACGGAATCACCGTCCGGATGCGTAACAATAACTCCAACAATGACGGGCTGGATCTGGACGGCTGCGAAAATGTGTTGATTGAAAACTGCGACATTGATTCGGGCGACGATGCGATATGCCTCAAGAGTTCGAAGAATCCATGCCGCAATATTGTCGTTCGCAACTGCAAGGTGTCGAGCAATACAGCCGCACTGAAGTTCGGCACGTCGTCGCGTGGCGGGTTTATTGATGTGAATGTGAGCAATTGCTATTTCTACAACTCTCCGATGGGCGCGATTAAGCTGCAATTGGTGGATGGCGGTCGGTTGGAGAATGTGGATATTTCCCGGATTGTGATGGATGAAGTTGGCTGCCCGATCTTCATCCGGCTGGGCAACCGGGGAACGAGTTTTACGGGAAAACCACCCAGTTCCAGGGGGGCGGATGCGAAACCGCAGGGAGTACCGATCGGAACACTGAAGAATATTCGCATCAGCGATGTGGTCGCAAAAGTGGTGATCGAGGATCGTGAAAGAGCGCCGGGTTTCACGGATAAGGAAAGGGCGAAGGCGGGCCCCATCATGATCACGGGCATCCCCGAGCACTGCATTGAAAATGTCGTACTCGAAAATATCGATATATCGTTCCCCGGCCATGGAACCGAGGAAGAGGCGAAGCGAGTGGTTCCAGAGGATATCGCCCGCTATCCGGAACAGTTCTTCTTCGGCGTTCTGCCGGCGTGGGGCGCCTATGTCCGCCACGCTCGCAACGTGGAATTCAGAAATGTGATTCTCGAGACACGATCTCCGGATGAGCGGAAGAAGATCGTCCTGGACGATGTTCAAGCGTTTTCTGAAAGCAGTCTTGAGCAAGTGGAGACGCAATGAGAAACCCGACAACTCCATTCCTTCTGTTAGGTACTACATCAATGACACGCTTGAAAGACGAATGGCACCGAATTGCACGGGTCGGCTTCTGCGTTTTGATTCTGAGTGTTCAAGCCGTGCAGCTAAGGGCGGCCTCCATGGATGGCCAACCGGATGAGTTGACACTCTGGTATTCGAAGCCGGCAACAGAATGGACCGAAGCGTTGCCGATCGGTAACGGACGACTAGGGGCCATGGTCTTTGGCGGCATCGAGCAGGAGCATCTGCAGCTAAACGAAGACACGCTTTGGAGTGGCGGTCCCCACTGCTACGACAACCCGGACGCCTACGGGCACCTCGCCACGGTACGAGAACTGCTTGAGCGAGGCGAGTACGCCGAGGCAGAGGCAACTGCACAAAAGATGCTGGGAATACCTAAGTACCAGCAGGCGTACATGCCATTGGGCGACCTGTTTCTCGACTTTCCCAAAGGCGAAGAGCCGAGCGATTACCACCGCGAGCTCGATCTGCAAAATGCTGTAAGTACGGTCACCTATCGTATCGGTAATGCACGCTTCACGCGGCAGGTCTTCGCATCCCATCCCGACCAGGCCATCGTCATACGTCTTGAGTGCGATACGCCGGGGCGAATCACATTCGACCTTTCGATGACAAGCCCTCATGCATTCCAGTTGCAGTCAACCGCGGACGACATGCTACTCATGACAGGCCAGGTCGTTCCTCGCACCGGCCAGGGAGCGAGTGGAGCCAGGCGTTTGATCGGGCCGTGGGAAGGCGAAGGCATGAAGTTCGCCGCTCAAGTCAAGGTCATGGCCGATGGCGGAAGGGTGGTTGCCGAGGGCGACACAATTTCTGTCAGGAACGCCGACGCCGTTACGCTCGTCTATGTGGCGGCGACCAGTTACGTCAATTATCAGGATGTCAGCGGAGATCCGTTGAAAAAGGTGAACGATTATCTTGCTGGCGTTCCCAAAACATCGTTCGAGCAGCTCTACCAGCGGCACGTCGATGACTATTCAAAGTTGTTTGGCCGCGTGGCGATCAATCTTGGCGGCAAGAGCGTGAATGAGAACCTCGCGACAGATGAACGAATCAAAAGAGTGGTCGACGGCGGTACCGATCCACTTCTGGCTGAGCAAGTATTTCAGTATGGCCGCTATTTGATGATTTCCGGCTCACGTCCCGGCACACAGCCCTTGAACCTGCAGGGCATTTGGAACAATGAAATCCATCCGCCCTGGGGAAGCAAGTACACGATCAACATCAACATCCAGATGAACTACTGGGTGGCGGAAGTCTGCAATCTAAGCGAATGTCACGAGCCTCTGCTCCGCATGGTCGACGAACTACAAGCTCCGGGAAGGAGTACGGCAAAAGTCCATTACAGAGCCGATGGCTGGGTTGCCCATCACAACACGGATCTCTGGCGTGGCACTGCACCGGTCGATGGTGCGCAGTGGGGTATGTGGCCGATGGGTGGGGCGTGGCTCTGCCAACATCTTTGGGAGCACTATCTCTATACCGGCGACATCGAGCACCTGAAGAGGTCTTATCCGATCTTAAAAGGCGCAGTCGAATTCTTCCTGGACGTTCTCGTCGAAAACGAAGACGGATACCTGATCACGTCGCCATCGCTTTCACCCGAGCACAGTCACGGCGGCGGGACGAAGGACGGGCTGAGCGTAGGACGTGCCGGAATCTCACTTTGCGCGGGGCCGACCATCGATATGCAGATCCTGCGCGATCTATTTGCCAGCTGCATTACAGCGTCGGAGATACTGGATAGGGACGAAGACTTTCGGTCGCAGGTGGCGAAAGCGCGAGCGCGACTTCAGCCCATGAAGATCGGCCGACATGGCCAGTTGCAGGAATGGCTCGTGGATTGGGACAATCCGGAGGATCATCACAGTCACGTCTCGCACTTGTATGGACTGTTTCCGAGCAGCCAGATCAATCGGTACGACACCCCAGACTTGTTCGAAGCAGCGCGGACGTCGCTGATCCAGCGGGGCGACACGGGCGGATGGCCTGGCGCGTGGAGAATCTGCTTGTGGGCTCGGCTGGGCAACGGCAATCGTGCGCACGATATCCTCGATCACCACGTCATCCCGAGATTTGCAGAGAACTTGTTCAACCGAGGGAGTGTTTACCAGATCGATGCCAACTTTGGCGCGACGGCCGGCATCGCCGAGATGCTTCTGCAGAGTCATGGTGGCAACGTCCATCTATTGCCGGCATTGCCCAAGACCTGGCCGACAGGTTTTGCGCGCGGATTGCGGGCACGGGGAGGTTTTGAAGTAGACATTGATTGGCAGGATGGTCAGTTAACCAAGGCAACGATTCGTTCGCTCAACGGAAATCCGCTTAAGGTTCGCTATGGAACTGACACCCGAGAGATACACCTTGCCAAAGGCGATAGCTTCACCTGGAGCAGCGAATAGGCACTGAGCCTCAAACCCGACAAGGATGACTGGCAACCCATCAATCTGAGGCAACTGGAATTGAAACGGCGATGGCACGGAGACTGTAACGTCGAGATCACGGAGCAGCGAGCTGTGACCCTTTTTGAGGATACCCTGCAAATGAGAATGAAGGCGATTCTGTCTGGCCTGATGTTGATTTCCGTTCTGTGTTCAGGTGCGCTTGCCCAAACCACATCGGGTCGGGCAGAGGCCGCAAGGGCCCGGGAGACTTCCGGCGAAGGTCCGTTGGTGCGTGGCCATGGCGTGGGGCTGTTCAAAGTCGGGCCACTGCTGGCGCAGGATGACTTCGAGAATCTCGACAACTGGGTGGTTCAAGTCGAGGAGCGGTCGGGGTTCGGACCGCCGCACGTTGAGGCACGTGACAATTCGCTGGATTGTTTGCTGCCGGGACGCGGATGCACGGTGTGGTTCAAGAAGAAACTCCCGACTCGCGTGACGATTACCTACAACGTGCTTTGTCCGACGCCGAAGCCGGCGATCAAGGGTGTCCAGCCGCGCGATGTCAACAACTTCTGGATGGCCACCGATCCGGACGATCCCGACCGAGGACTATTCGATTCGGAACGATACACGGGGAAGTTCAGCTCCTACGACAAAATGCAAGGCTATTACGCAAGTACGGGAGGTCGTGACAACCTCACGACCCGAATGCGCCGGTATCCGCGTGAAGTCAGTGGCAAACCGGTCGAGCATGTGGCGCTCAACGACAAGGACGGCAAACAGGCCTATCTGATCACTCCGGACAAGGTGACGACCGTACAACTGGTGGCCTATGACGACGTGATCCAATACATCGTCGATGGCAAGCTGAATTATCAAATCCGCCGCGGCGACAGGATTCAGCTTGAGGGACGTGACAGCGAAGGCCAGCCGGTCCAGCGGGAGGCCGTCTACGACCTCGATCGCTTTCCGGTTTACGAGAAGGGCTATTTCGGATTTCGAATGGTAGGCACTCACCACATCTACACGAATTTCAAGGTATATGCCCTACAGCCGAACGATACGGAGCAGGCTGGACGGAGCGGGGCGGGACGGGCTCGCCCGACTGTCAGAGTGTCTTCCCTGGAAGCTCTGCGGGAAGCAGTGGCGAAGAGCAACCAGCAGATCATCCTGGAGCCGGGAGATTACGAGGTCCCGGACCGCGAGGGATTTCGCCTGTCGGGTTCCAACAACGACGTTGACCTGTCCGGAGCGTACATCAAGATTCCTCTGGACATAGTGTCCGGCAACAGCCTCTTCAAGCTCACAGGCGACAATATCACGCTGCGCGGGGGAATCCTTGAAGACACCTATCCCGACGGCAAGACCGAGATCACCGACTTCGGCGCCTACAACCAGGGAAAGAAGTTCGGGGGCATGAACGAGATCGTGGTCTCGGGAGACGACAACCGGATTGTCGGTATCAAGATGACCGTGAGGGGGTCCTTTCCGTACGGGTATGGGAATATGTACGGCATTGGGGCCGGCAATGTCGTCGGACTCAAGAAGCATTGCGGCATACAAATCACCGGGGATCGGGCAATCATCGACGGCTGTAACATCAAGATGGAAGCCTTCGGTCACGTGATTTATGTGCAGGGTGGGGATCGAACGACCGTTCGGAATACGGTGATCGAAGGAACGCTGCGTCCCAGTAACGACTGCTACAATGAAACGGACGACGGCGATCTGGCCAAGCGATTCAACTACCAGCTTCAGTGGCCCAAGGAGGTCAAGGGTCTTCCCATCCCACGAGATCACATGCTGAATTGCACCGAGGACGGCATCAGGGCCTACAAGGGTGCCGGCGACATGATCGTGGAGAACTGCGTGGTGAAGAAGACCCGCGGCGGGATAAAGCTCTACATGGCCAGGAGTGCAAAGGTCTCCAACTGCCAGGTGCTCGACTGCGTCGTCCAGGGTTACTCCGTGCCAAGCGGGGGAGTGATCACGAACTCGAGCGGGAACGCGGCCTATGGTCCCCTGCTGTATGTCCACTTCGACGGGCACTCCAACCAGAGAATTGATCTGAAGATTCTCCCTTCCCCGCACGGGCTCGGGGACCATCCCCTAGCCGCGATAAAAGGCCACGGCCATTCCATCACATTCACCCGAGCCGACAACTCTACGCCGGAAACGTTGCGTCCAATTATCGTCGGATACCCCATGCGGTTCGACTTCCTCTGCCTCGACTACCCGGACGTGCCGGACGGCTATGAGGAACACTTCGCGGAGTATTCACCGAAGACCTACGAAGCCTCAGGGATCACCATCGACAATGGCACGGCCCACCCCGTTGTCCTGGGGAAGCTGTCCCAGGAGAATGCGGTCATCAGTGTCAGTCCTGTTCGGGACCATGGAACCAACAACACCTTGACGACCGCATCACGACCGAATGAACCTGGAGATGCCGTTCACCGCTCAGGTGATCGAGAAGATCCGACCGGAGCGATGGCGGAGTTCGCACGCCTCGTGGGGCACTCTGATGCACGCGGGGCAGCCCGCTAATTGAGCCCGGTCACGGCGTTCGGCCGAAATGCGACGGAAACCGTCCTGACAGATACGCGGAGCCATTTTATGTGTAAACGACTTCTGAAACTGACCGGTGCCCTCGCGGCGACCCTGATCTTCGCTCTACCGCTACCGGCGACTGAAATCCATGTTGCGCCGGATGGTGACGATGCCAACGCTGGCACGAGAGAGGCTCCGCTGCAAACGCTGGCGGCTGCCCGTGATGCGGTTCGCTCTGTTGCCGGCAAAGAGACCGTTACCGTGCATGTCGCTGATGGCGTGTACTATCTGCCGGAGACGCTCGTCTTCACGTCGGCTGATTCAGGTACGGACGATCATCCCGTCACCTATGTTGCCGCGAACGAGGGTCGGGCCGTACTGAGCGGCGGCACGAACCTCCAGCTTGAGTGGCGACCCTATCGCGACGGGATCTTCCAAGCTGCAACTCCGTCTGGTTTGAAGATCGACCAACTGTTTGTCGATGGCGTCCGCCAACGCATGGCCCGGTACCCGAACTACGATGCAACCAAGACGACCGACGCCTATCAGGGATATGCCGCGGATGCCTTTTCCAAGGAGCGAGCAGCCGGGTGGGCCGATCCAACGGGCGGCTACATCCACGCCATGCACCGCAGTTGTTGGGGCGGCTATCACTATCGGATTACGGGTAAGACACCGGACGGTGAAGTCTCCTACGAGGGTGGTTGGCAAAACAATCGCCAAATGGGCATGCACAAGGACTTCCGCATGGTGGAGAACATCTTCGAGGAGTTGGACGCCGCCGGTGAGTGGTTTCACAACGCCAAGACCCAAACGCTTTACTACAGGAGCCGGATGTGGACCTGGCCGGAGCAGTTGTCGAAGTCGTGCGTTTGGCGCATCTGGTCGAATTCCAGGGTTCACAGCAGTCGCCCGTGCAGTTCATCACGCTCCGAGGATTCGTCGTCCGCCACGCCGCTCGCACTTTCATGGATACCCGAGAACCGTTGCTGCGATCCGACTGGGCGATCTATCGCGGCGGCGCCTTCATGCTCACGGGCACCGAGGACGTCCGCATCCTCGATTGTGAGTTTGACCAGGTGGGCGGCAACACCATCTTCGTCAATAACTACAACCGCCGTACGCTGATCAAGGGTTGCCATATCCACGATGTGGGCGCCAGCGGCGTCTGCTTCGTGGGAGACCCCGGCGCAGTGCGAGATCCGCTGTTCGAATACGGAGAGAAGAACGACTTGTCGGCCATCGACCGCACTCCCGGTCCAAAGACGAACAACTATCCGGCTGAAAGCTCCGTGGAAGACTGCTTGATCCATGGCGTCGGCCGGGTCGAACGGCAGCCCGCGGGCGTCCAAATCGCCATGGCGATGGAGATTACCGTCCGGGACACCTCGATCTACGACTGTGCGCGTGCCGGCATCAATATCGGCGACGGTTGTTGGGGCGGGCACTTGATCGAACGCTGCGACGTATTCGACACCGTGCTGGAAACGCATGACCATGGTTCGTTCAACTCCTGGGGGCGTGATCGATATTGGAGCAGCGACCGCTCCGCCTCCCAGGTGGAAGTGGATGCGGATCCGAACCTGCCGTTCCTGGATGCGATGAAGACCACGGTCATCCGAGACAGCCGCTGGCGATGCGATCACGGATGGGATATCGACCTGGACGACGGGTCGTCCAACTACGAGATCTACAACAATTTGCTGCTCAGCGGTGGTCTCAAGTTCCGTGAAGGATTCCGTCGGAAGGCCTGGAACAATATCATGGTCAACAACAGCTTTCACCCACACGTCTGGTACGCCAACAGCGGTGACGAGTTCTACTCGAATATCGTCATGTCGGACGTGAAGGGCATTCGAGCTCCCACGAACGCGGCGACCGGCAAGAACATCGACAAGAACCTGTTCTTTGTTGCGGATCCCAAACAGAAGGACAAGTATGCCGAGCAGGGATGGGATGGGAATTCCGTCGTGGGCGATCCGTTGTTCTTGGATCCGGCGGGAGGCGACTTCCGAGTGCAGGATGGTTCGCCTGCGCTGGACATTGGCTTCGAGAACTTCCCGATGGACCAGTTCGGAGTGAAGAAGCCATCGCTCAAGGCCGTCGCCAAAACGCCGGTCATTCCTGCATTGGAAACGGGAAGCAAAGACGCGACGTCTCCTGCACGGTCAAAGGCCGCCGGAGACGTGTTCTGGCTCGGCGCCAAGCTACACAACTTGCAGGGCGAAGAGTTCTCTGCTTATGGCACCCGAAAGGAAGACGGGGGAATCGCCCTCATCGAGGTTCCAGAGGCCTCTGAAGCGACTCGTTGCGGGTTGAAGGAAAACGATCTCATGCAAGCGATCAATGGCCATCAGGTAACCAACTGCAGCCAACTATTCGCGGTACTCGCGGACTTGGGGCCGGAGGCTCTTGCCGTCACGCTGGTCAGGCAGCAGCAGGTAACCAAAGTTGCCCTTTCGAGCACTTCTTACGTGGTCGTCGAAGCGTCGGATACCGCCGACGGATTCGCGAAGCTGCCCGTACCTGCGGCACGCTTCGGCAAGGCGACCGCCAACCAGAGCACTGCCAACCAACCGCTAAACGTATTGGCCGACGGGCGACTGGTCCAGGACTATGGTCCCGTGTTCAGAAATGGCGTGCGCAACGGCGCCTACAAGCTCGATCTCGGTGAGACGAGATGCGTCACGGCGGTCAGCAGTTGGTCGTTCAATCAGAACGGGAAGCGCGGTGTACAGAAGCTGACGATCTACGCAGGCAAGTCCGACGCCGACCCCGGCTGGGATGTCTCAGATCGCGATCGCTTCACACCGCTGGGCAGTATCGATACAACTGGCATCTCCATCGATGCATTCCAAGGGGTCTCGTTGCGGGCCCCCGCCGGGAAGTTCCTTGGCGAGTTTCGTTGGATCATCTGGAGCGTTACCCCGGTGACCGGGCTGGATGAGAACACTGCGTTCCAGGAACTCGGGGTTGAGTTCGCAGAATAGGAAGTTGAAATCCTGGCCGAAATGGAGGCCGGTTATTCCTACCACAACCCCAAATTACAGTCCTAAATTACAGTTAAGAGACCAGGAAACACTGGGAATAGCATCGAAGCCTGTGATTTCAACATCGTGGACGCCACGCCTTGGAAGAAGGATCCGATGAAGGAACTGGCGGCCGCCTGCCGCGAGGAGGGCCTCGGCTTCGGGTTCTACTATTCTCACAATCAGGACTGGACCTTCCCGGGTGGCGGGAACGGCCCGAAGACCGATGCCAATGGGAACGCGGCGACATTCGACGACTATTTCGCCAAGAAGTGTCTGCCTCAAGTCAAGGAAATCACCAGCGAGTATGGCCCGATCGAGATCGTCTGGTTCGATACCCCGGGCAACATGCCCAAACACTACGTGGAACAACTCGTCGAAGTCGTTCGCAAGAACCAGCCCAACGCCCTCGTCTCGGGCCGCGCCGGGCACGGACTGGGCGACTACCAGACGCTGGGCGATATGGAAGTGCCCCACCGCAATATCGAAGGCTTATGGGAAAGTGTCGACACCACCAATGATTCCTGGGCGTACGCCTGGTACGACGAATCCCGCTGTCAGAATTGAATCGCAACCCTATGGAAAACTGGTATAGGTGAAAACATCGTGGGGACGTTTGAATGGGCATTTTCAGGAAGGTCCCATTCAAAAGGAGTCCCCACGATGGCAAGTCATCTTACCGTGGAAGAGCGCGAGGTCATAGCCCACATGCACCGGGCTGGAAGAATGCAGACACAGATCGCGGAGCGGCTCGGCCGCAGCAAGAGCACGATTTCCCGCGAGCTGCAGCGCAATCGCAGCCGCAACGGCTACTGGGCGGTGGCGGCCCAGCGGAAGGCCGAGCGGCGTCGCAGCGAGCGGCCGTGGATTGCCAAGATGCAACGGCCGGAGGTGCGACGTTATGTGCAGGACCGTTTGCGGAAGCGATGGTCTCCCGACCAGATTGCCGGACGATCGCACGCCGACTTCCCGCACGATCGGCAACGGCAGATTTCGCACCAAACGATCTACACTTGGATTGGCAGCGAGCGGGTCCGTGGAAAGCTATGGCAGCGTTATCTGCGGCGTCTGGGCCGGAAGCGGCCGGACCCGCAAAACCGGGGGCGGCTGCCGGGCGGCGTGAGCATCGAGGGACGCCCGGCGGTCGTGGATCGGCGCGGTCGTTACGGCGACTGGGAAGGGGACACGATCGTGGGGGCCAATCGCCGCGGCGGGGCGGTGACGCTGGTCGAGCGGAAGTCGGGATACTTGTTGCTGGGCAAGGTTCCCGACTTGAAGGCGGCAACCGTCCGGAAAGCCGCCGCCGGGCGCTACGCGACGACGCCTGCGGCCCTGCGAAAGACCCTGACGCTGGACAACGGCAAGGAGTTTGCCGAACATGAGCAGTTGGAGGTGGAAGCCGCGTTGAAGATCTACTTTGCGAAGCCCTACTGTGCTTGGCAACGCGGTACGAATGAGAACACCAACGGCCTGATCCGCCAGTTCTTTCCCAAGGGCACGGACCTGGCAAACATTCCCGAGCATCGGTTCACCAAAGTTCAACAACTTCTCAATGACCGTCCGAGAAAACGCCTGGGCTATCGAAGCCCCAACGAAGTCCTTGCCTCACGCCTAAAGGTTGCGATTGAGACTTGACAGCGGGTCGCGGTCGTCCAAAGCAGACAGCAGATTCCCGGCCCGACGGATGTCAACGTCGAATCGCCGGATCTTCGTACGTTCGATTCTTTACTCTCACACAAGGATGTGTATGATGACAAAGCAATCCGCGTCCAGGGCAACGAAG
>DATLAN010000327.1:0-18487 GCA_035527455.1 Thermoguttaceae bacterium | reverse complement strand
CCGACCGTTCCTCAAAACTGCCGCACTATCATGAAAGACGCCACGTGACCGACCCTATCTTGTCCCATCGTTTTCCCAACGGCCTGGTCTTGGTCGCCGAGCCGATGACCTCGCTGCGTTCCGCCGCGTTCACTTTTCTGGTGCCCGCCGGAAGTGTCTACGACCCGGCCGACCGCAGCGGGCTGGGTGGCTTCACGTGCGAGATGGCGCTGCGGGGGGCCGGGCCGCGCGACAGCCGCCAATTCGTCCTCGACCTGGACAACTTGGGCGTAGAACGCGGCGAGGCCGTGACCAATGCCCATACCGGCTTCAGCGGCGCCACGCTGGCCGAGAGCCTCTCCGACGCCCTGGCCATTTTCGCCGACCTGCTCCGGCGGCCGCGCTTGCCGGCCGACCAGCTCGAGGCCGCACGCCTGGTGATGTTCCAGGAACTCCGCGCGGTGGAAGACGAGCCGGCCCAGAAGCTCTCCATCGAGCTGCGCCGCCGTCACTATCCCGACCCCTGGGGCCGGCCCGCCCAAGGCGACCAGCAAGGCCTCGAAGCGATCGCCCTGGACGACGTCCGCCCCTATTTCCAAAGGCGATACCACCCCGACGGAACGATCCTCGGCGTCGCCGGACGATTCGATTGGGAACGACTCAAAGACTCGGTCGAACGGTTGCTGGGGGATTGGGAGCCGGGCGACCACGAACAGATCGTCGAGCGGCCCTCCGCCGGCAGGTACGAACACCTGCCGTACGATTCGAATCAGACCCACGTCGGCATCTCCTGGTCCAGCGTCCCCTATCGCGATCCGGACTACTTCCAGGCCTGGGGCGCCTCGGGCGTGCTCGGCAGCGGCTCCAGCTCGCGGCTGTTCACCGAGGTCCGCGAACGCCGCGGCCTGTGCTACAGCGTCCACGCCGGCTATCACACGTTGCGCGATCGCGGCGGCGTGTTTTGCTACGCGGGAACCAGCGCCGACCGTGCTCAGGAGACCCTCGACGTGATGCTCGGCGAACTGGGCCGGCTGGCCGAGGGGATCGAAGCGGCCGAACTCGACCGCCTGAAGGCACGCATCAAAAGCGCCCTGATCATGCAGCAGGAATCGAGTTCCTCACGGAGTTCCTCGATCGCACGCGACTGGTATCATCTCGGCCGGGTGCGGACGCTCGACGAGCTGGGCCGGGTGATCGACGAGTTGAGCAGCGAGAGTATCAATGCCTATCTGGCCGAGCATCCGCCCGGCGATTTCACGATCGTCACGCTCGGACCCCGCGAACTGGAGGTGCCCGTTGGAGTTTCATAGCCACACGCTTCCGAACGGCCTGGAGATCATCGCCGAGTGCAACGCCGAGGCCCATTCGACGGCGGTGGGCTTCTTCGTGAAGACCGGCTCGCGCGATGAGACGGACGAGGTCGCCGGGGTGAGCCATTTCCTCGAACACATGACCTTCAAGGGCACGCCCACCCGCTCGGCCGACGACGTGAACCGCCAGTTCGACGAGCTGGGCGCCCATTACAACGCCTTCACCAACGAGGAGGCCACGGTCTACTTCGCCGCCGTCTTGCCCGAGTATCTGGACCGCACGGTCGAGCTGCTGGCCGACATCCTCCGCCCCTCGCTGCGAGAGGAAGACTTCCAGACCGAGAAGCAGGTGATCATCGAAGAGATCCGCATGTACGACGACCAGCCGCCGTTCGGGGCCGACGAGAAGGCGAAGGCCGCCTACTTCGGGTCGCACCCGCTGGGACGCAGCGTGCTGGGGACCGTCCAGAGCATCCGCGATCTGCCGGTCGACGGCATGCGGGAGTATTTCCGCCGCCGTTACAGCCCGGGCAATATCGTGCTGGCCGGCGCCGGCCGGATCGATTTCGACGAGTTCTTGGCGTGTGCTGCGCGATGTTGTGGTCAGTGGGAGCAGTTCGAGACCTCGCGCACCGTCGAGCCGGCCGAGCCGCACGAGGGTTTTCACCTGATCCACAAGGAAATCGCCACGCAACAATACGCCCTGCAACTCTCGCCCGGCCCCGACGCCGGCGACGACGACCGCTACGCCGCCAAGTTGCTGGCCACCGTGTTGGGCGACGACTCGGGCAGCCGGCTCTATTGGGAGCTGGTCGATCCGGGCCTGGCCGAGCACGCGGGCTTAAGCCACGGCGAGTACGAGGGAGCGGGCCTGATGATGACCTTCATGAGCTGCGACCCCGAACAGGCCGCCGACAACCTCCAGCGAATCCATGACGTCTACCGCCGCGCCGAGACCGAAGGCATCACGCCGGCCGAAATCCAGCAGGCCAAGAACAAGCTCCGCTCGCGGATCGTCTTAAGCAGCGAGCGGCCCCGCGGCCGGCTGTTCGCCTTAGGCGGCGAATGGGTCACCCGGCGCGAGTACCGCAGCATCGAAGACGACCTGGCCACCGTGGCCGCCGTGACGCTCGAAGACGTGACGGCCGTATTGGCAAAGTATCCGCTCAGCCGATGCACGACCGTAACCATCGGCCCGCTGAAAGACCTGTAGGTCAGGGCTTGCCCTGACGGACTGGCCGATGGGCTTGCCCTGACGGGCCGGCCGATGGGCTTGCCCTGACGGACTGGCCGATGGGCTTGCCCTGACGGACTGGCCGATGGGCTTGCCCTGACGGGCCGGCTGATGGGCTTTGCCCTGACGGACTGATATCGTGGCACGCGAGGGGGGAATCTGTCAGGGCAAGCCCTGACCTACGGAACTCTTGCGGTTCGAAGGGGTTTAATCAGCGGGGCGATCTGCAATCTCTGGTACCTGTTGAGGAGCAATCTCATGAAACGTGTTGCACTGACCGTCGCGACTCTGATGGCGTCGGCCCTGATCACGAGCACCATCGTGGCGCAGCCCCCGGATCGTCCTGGAGGCATGGGCGTGGACCCGGCGGCCTTCGAGGCCCCGCCGCTGCCTCAGGACGATGCCGAGAAGAAGGTCCTCGATGCCATGGAGCAGATGCGCCAAGGCCCCCGATACCGCAACGTCTCCGTTTCCGACGGACGGCTCCTGCGACTGTTGACCGAAACGATCGGCGCCAAGCGGGTGGTCGAGATCGGCACCTCGACCGGCGAGTCGGCCATCTGGTTCGCGTTGGCGTTGCGATCGACCGGCGGCCATCTCTATACCCACGAGATCGACCCGGGCCGGGCCAAGATCGCGGAGGAGAACTTCAAGAAGGCCGGCCTCGACGACCTGGTCAGCGTCATCCTCGGCGACGCCCACGAAACGGTCAAGCAGCACACCGAGCCGATCGACATTCTCTTCCTCGACGCCGACAAGGAAGGCTACATCGATTATCTCGACAAGCTGGTCCCCCTGATCCGGCCCGGCGGGCTGATCATCGCCCACAACATGAACCCCCGCATGGCCGACCCGCGGTACATGGACGCCATCACCAAGAACCCGAAGATGGAAACGTCCTTCCTCCTCCGAGAAGGCGCCGGCATCGGCGTGACGATGAAGAAGCGGTAGTCTCTGGTACCTGTTGAGGAGCAATCTCATGAAACGTGTTGCACTGACCGTCGCGACTCTGATGGCGCTGACCATGATCACAAGCACCATCTCGGCGCAGCCCCCGGGGCGTCCTGGAGGCATGGGCGTGGCCCCGGCGGCCTTCGAGGTTAGGACGATGCCGAGAAGAAGGTCCTCAACGCCATGGAGCAGATGTGCCAAGGGCCCCGATATCCAACGTTTGCACGCGGTTTCGACAAATCGGTCGTTCAATCTCGCGGGCGAAGAGGCGTGGGCGCCTTTTTCCGCTCCTCCGGCTATTGAGGAAATTCACCAGAACCATAGAATGACAACAGGCGGATCGAGTCAATCAAGCCGTTTCGTTGTCCCGGCGGGTTAGTGATGGCTATTCAAGAATTGAGTGTTTTCGGTTTCCGGTCGCTGAAAAAGGTCGACTGGCATCCGCGACAATTGAACCTTTTGGTCGGCCCCAACGGGAGCGGAAAATCCAATCTGATCCGCTGTCTGGAACTCATCTCCCAAGTCGCCAAGGGGCAATTGGAGAAGACCGTTTCCGACGAGGGCGGGATTATTCCCTTGCTGTGGGACCACCAGCCGGGCTCTTGCGGCTGGAAGATGCGTATCGACCCGGTCGATCAACCTCGCGACCGGATCGAGGACGCGTTGACCCTGGAATTCGAGTTGGGCCAGGTCGGCGGTGGCAGCGGCTACGAGATCGCCAAGGACTCGTTGGGGAATTGGCAACAGTTCGAGCGGCGGGAGGAGAAGAGCCCGTACTGGATTTTTAATCGGGAAAGGAGACGAGCCTATCTGTACGACCAGCAGCAAGCGAAGCTCGTCCCGCTGGAGAAGGAATCCCCCGAGAATCCCGACGGCTACGCCGAGAACGAGTCGTTGCTTTGTCATATCGCCGATCAGCGGAATCGTATCCCCACGCTCACAAGACGGGTGCTGTACGGGTGGAATGTGCATCACGACGTTCACGCCGAACGTGGCGCCGCCATGCGAAAGCCCGCGACGACCCAGCTTACCAGGAAGCTGGAACCGGACGGCAGCAACCTGGTCACGGTTCTGCACACGTTGTATGAAGGCGACCGGCAATTCAGGAACCGAATCGACGAGGGCATGAAGGCCGGATTCGGCGACGAGTACGAACGACTCGCGTTTCAGCCAGCGGCGGCGCAACAGATTCAACTGGCCGTGCAATGGAAATCGAGCAGCCAGCCGCACGCCGGCGCGGATCTGTCGGACGGGACGCTGAGGTTTCTGTTTCTTCTGGCCGTGCTGTCTCATCCGGAACCGGGGGCCTTGATCGCGATCGACGAGCCGGAAGTGGGATTGCACCCGAGCATGTTGCCCGTGGTCGCCGAATACGCCGAAGAGGCGTCGCAGCGGACCCAAGTGATCCTGACGAGTCATTCCCCGGAGTTCCTCGACGCGTTCACGGAGTTGTCGCCTCACGTGACCCTTTGCCATTGGGAAGCGGGAGAAACGCGACTCTACGAACTGGATTCGCAGGTGCTCGGCAGGTGGCTCGAGCAGTATCGACTGGGACACCTGTTTACGCGCGGCGACCTGGAGGCCTTGGCGCTGCCCGGTGTCGAGCCGGTCGAGGACTTCAAGGAGCGATTCAAGGATCTGCCATCGGAGGACGAAGCCTTGGCCAATTTGCCGGCCGACGCGCAGGACAACGCACCCGGCTGAGAGGGACGCGGATGACAAGGCGCATCGTCCTGTTCGTGGAAGGAGACACCGAGTGCGGCGAGGCGCGCCGAAAGACGCTGCCCGTCTTCTTTCACAAGTGGCTCGATCCGCAACTTCCCCGGATGTCCAGGGTCGGGATCCAGGCAGTCAAGTTCCAGGGCGTGAGTGAATTCCTTGACGAACTGCCCAAGAAGGTCGAACTCTATCTCGATGGAGGCCAAGCCAACTTCATTGTCGGATTGGTCGATCTCTACGGTATTCCGAGCCATCGCATCGATTTGTCGCCACATGCAACCGTCGAGCAAAAGGTCGCTGCCGCACGGAAGTACATTAAGAGCCTTGTTCCCTCCCGTTTCAGAGCCTACTTTCACCAGCATTTCGCCGTACACGAGGTCGAAGCATGGCTTCTGGCGTATCCCGAGCGGTGGCCGCCGGAGGTCCGGGACAGGATCAAGAAAAGGCCGCCGGAGCAAGTCAACTTCAAGGAACCTCCGGCGAAGTTCCTCGGGCGTATTCTGGGCAGGAGATACAAGAAGACGGTTTACGCCGGGAATCTGTTTCCGGTTGTAGACCCACAAACGGCTATAGACAAGTGTCCGTTCCTGAGACTACTTGCCGAAGATCTCCTGGCCATTGCCAGGCATTTGCAGTGACGGAGCCGCCGCCACTCAAACCACAGTCCTCATCCGGTGCACCGGCTCCGGGCGGCCCGGCTGGAAACTGGCCAGCTCCTTTACCTCGACCGTCACGGCCGTAATCGACGTCTTGGTTGCGATCGTCGGCATGACGTACGCATTGTGCTGGTGAAGCGCGGGCGAGTCGAAACCAGGAGAGCCGTAAACGAATGCCGATAGCCGGATCCGCTCGGATTTGAAGAGGCATTGGATTGGCAGCGTCGAATTCGCCACAAGAATACCACTCTGGCATATCAGAAGTACCCCACTCGGGGCGTTTCGTCTCGGTCATTTGCCCACACCGGTTTGTAAAGAGTAGAATTATGCTATCTTGGCGTACCTTGACTATTCCTGCGACTGTTCCTGCGCGGAAGCAGGGACTTCCCGTGCGGAGGCGGGAATATTCTGCGTCTTTCGGCCGGAATCATGAGGTTGGATGTTTGTGTTCGCTCCATTCTGCACAAAAGAGAGAGGCTTTCCATGTTACGACGACAACTGCTCCCGACCGCCGCGTTGCTGGTCCTGGGGCTGACGGTCTTGCCCGGCATTGCGGCCGATGAGATGGCCCCCGTCAAGGGCGACGCGGCGACGTACCAGCAGATGGTGGATCGGGCGATCCGCTTCCTCCAGACCAAGGGACAGGCCCCGGACGGCTCCTACGCGGCCCAGGTCGGCCCGGGAGTGACGGCCCTCGTGACCACCGGCATCCTGCGGCACGGCCGAAGCCCCGACGACCCGCTGGTGGCCAAGGGCCTGAAGTACCTCGAAGGCTTTGTGCGGCCCGACGGCGGCATCTACGAGAAGGACAATTTCTACCGCAACTACGAGACCTCGCTGGCGTTGCTCTGCTTCGCCGAAGCCAACCGGGACGGCCGCTACGACAAGCTGATCGCCAATGCCGACCGATTCCTCAAGGGCATCCAGTGGGACGAGGACGAAGGGCACCAGCTCTCCAGCCCCAATTACGGCGGGGCCGGCTACGGGCAAGACAAGCGGCCCGACCTGTCCAACACCAGCTTCCTGATCGACGCCCTGATCGCCGCCGGCAACGGGCCCGACGACGAAGCCGTCAAAAAGGCCCTGATTTTCGTCTCCCGCTGCCAGAACCTCGAAAGCGAACACAACACCACCGGGTTCGCCGCCAAGAACCCCGACGGGGGCTCCTACTACACGTGTGCGGCCGGCGGCTCCAGCCAGGCGGGCACCACGCCCGGCGGCGGGCTGCGAAGCTACGGCTCGATGACCTACGCCGGGCTCAAAAGCATGATCTACGCCGGCGTCGGACCGGACGACCCGCGCGTCAAAGCCGCCCTGAAGTGGGCCCAGGCGCATTACGGGCTGGAGTCCAATCCGGGCCTGGGCAACGACGGGCTCTACTACTATTACCACGTCTTCGCCAAGGCGCTGGACGCCACCGGGCTCGATGAAATCGAAGACGCCGACGGAGTCAAGCACGACTGGCGACGCGACCTGATCGAAGAACTCGCCCGACGCCAACGCCCCGACGGGTCCTGGGTCAACCCGAGCGAACGTTGGCTGGAAGGCGACCCGACCCTGGTCAGCGGCTACGCCCTGCTGGCTTTGGCCTATTGCCGCCCGGACGCGGAGAAGTAGTCCCCGCAGCCATGGATCTCTTCGAAGCCATCGAGAAGCGCCATAGCTACCGCAAGGCGTTCACCGACGCGCCTGTTCCGCGGGAGGATCTCCGGAAGATCGTGCAGGCGGGAATCCGGGCGCCTTCGGCCAAGAACGAACAGGTTGCCACGTTCGTGATCGTCGACGATCCGCAATTGCTCGGGCAGATCGCCGAGGTGGTCAAGCGGCCCGTCTGCGACACGGCCAAGGCGATGATCGCCTGCGTGGAGGACCCGCGGCCGGTGATCGCCGAGGTTTCCTTCTCGGTCGAGGATTGTGCGGCGGCGGTGGAAAATATGCTGCTGGCCGTCACCGCGCTGGGATACGCCTCGGTTTGGCTCGACGGCGTGCTGCGCAGCGAGGAAAAGGCCGAGCGGGTCGGCAAGTTGCTGGGCGTGCCCGAGGGGAAGAAAGTTCGCATGCTTCTGCCCGTGGGCGTACCTGCCGAAGTCATCCGGCAAAAGGAGAAGCTTCCGTTCGAGCAGCGGGCGTGGTTCAATCGGTACGGTGGATAGACGGCGTAGTTGCATGAATCGCGTAGCTGAATTCGCAAGAATTCAGAGAATCCCGGGCAATGAGATGAGCAATTACGCCTTTGTGTCGTTTACTGCTGAATTCTTTGCGAATTCAGCTACGCCCTTCTGCAACGTTGACGCCAGGTCTTGTACGATCGGCCCACTTGTCCTCTGCCCGCTTACATGAAGCTCCCGCACGCAGCCGTTCTCGCCCTTTTGCCCGCCGCGATCGCTTTTTCGGCCGGCGTCGTGGCCCAAGAGACGGTCGCGCGTCGCTACACGGAAACCTCGCTGGGCCCGATGCCGGAAGAGGCGTACGACTCGGCGGTGATCAGTCCCGACGGCCGGCGGATCGCTTACCTCCGGCAGATCGGCGATCAACAGGCGGCCGTCTTCGACGGCGTGGCCGAGAAGCCCTACGACCAAATCGCCGGGCTGACATTCAGCCCCAACAGCCAGTGGCATGCCTACGCGGCGGCAACCGGCGATCGATGGATGATCGTGGTCAACGGCCGCGAACAACCCACGTTCGATCGGATCGGCCCGCCCGTGTTCAGTCCCGACAGCCGACGTCTGGCCTACGTGGCGTTGCTGGGCGACGGCGAGCAACGGGCCGTTGTGGAAGTGAAGCAGCCGCCGGGCAAGGCGTATGAGGCGATCTTCGAGGGCCGGATCGTCTTCAGTCCCGACAGCCGCCGGATCGCGTACGGGGCTCGCCGGGGCGACGGTTGGTTCCTGGTGGTCGACGGCGAAGAGTCGGGCCCTTTCGATTTTCTCGGCTCCAGCAGCGGCATCCACTTCAGCCCCGACGGCAACCGGGTGGCGCTGGCCGCCTGGGTCCAGGCACAGAACAAGTGGCACGTGGTCGTCGACGGCAAGTCGGGAAAGCTCTACGACCAGATCGGCGATCTGACGTTCAGCCCCGACGGCAAACGTCTGGCGTACACGGCTTCGCAGGGCGGCACGTGGCAGGTCGTTCTCGACGGCGAAGCACCGCCGCCGGAGGTGAATCGCTACGACGCGCTGGGCGAAGGCACGCTGCAATTCAGCCCCGACGGCCGGCACGTGGCCTACGCCGCCCGATCCGGCGAGAAGTGGATGGCCGTGGTCGACGGGCACGCGTTCAAGCCGTACGACGGCGTTGCCGAGATGAAGTTCAGCCCCGACAGCCGGTTCCTGGCTTACGTGGTCAAGCTGGGCACGGCGGAGATGGTGGTGGTGAACGACCGCCAGCAGAAGCTGTACGATCGCATCGGCGGCGGCACGCTGGTGTTCAGCCCCAACAGCCAGCGGTTGGGCTATATCGCGCGGGTGGGCGACGACGCGGTGGCCGTGGTCGGCAACACGAGCGGCAAGCCGTACGACATGGCCGGCTACCTTGCCTTCACACCCGACAGCCGCCACTACGTCTACGCCGCCACCGAAGGCGAAGAGGCCTTCACGCTGGTCGACGGCCAGGAGGCCGGCCACCGCTACGAGGCCATTTGGAACGTGCCGCAGTCCGGGCTGTTGTTCGACAGTGCCTCGAAGTTCCACTACCTGGCACTGAAGGACGGCAACGTTTACCTGGTGGAAGAGGAAATCTCGGCGTCCCTCGATGACCCCTGACCTGCCGGGCTCGTTTGTTCTCGGTTGTGCCGCCAAAGTTCAACAACAGACCCTACTATCCGCACAGACGGTTTCCAAGACCGTTGCCCCCGACGGTGCGTTTGCCGGCAATCTCCGCGCCGATTGCAGTGCGTTGGCCTGGATCGACCTGGCGGTGCCCTGCCTCGACGACTATCCCATCCCCAGCAATAACTACTTCCGCGAGAAGCACCGCCGCTGCGAGGACGAAGAGGCCAAGAACATCCGCCAATACCTTGCGCGGCCGCGCTGAAGCGGCTTGTGCGGGAACAGCGGGGAAACGGAAAAGACCGGAATGGGTGGCGTGGAAAAAGGGGACAGGCACCGACCCGGCAACGTTTCTCGGCGATTCTCACACCAATTGCGGCTCGGAGCCAGTCCCCATTTTCCACTCACCGCCTGCAGTTTTAATTGTAATCGGGAGTCGGCGCGTTATGCTATGGATCATTGGACACCGGTGCCCCAACAACACGGGAGAAAATCATGGTCAGTCACCGCCGCGTCTTGATGCTCGCATCGCTGCTTGCCTCGGTTGGCTGTAGTGCCGCCGTCTCCGCGGAAAGGCCCAACGTGCTCATCATCCTGACCGATGACATGGGCTTCTCCGATCTGGGGTGTTTCGGCGGCGAGATCGAAACCCCCAACCTCGACGCGCTGGCGGCCGGCGGACTCCGCTTCACCGAGTTCCACAATACCGCGCGTTGCTGGCCGACGCGCGCCACCCTGATGAGTGGACGTTACAGCAACGCTCTCGGTGCCGATCAAGTCACCATCGCCGAGGTCCTCAAGTCCGTCGGATACCGGACGGGCATGGTCGGCAAGTGGCACCTCGGCATGAATCCCAAAGAAGACGGACCGATACAACGCGGCTTCGATACCTTCTATGGAACGATGACCGGCGCCGGATCGTATTGGGATCCGATGACGCTGACTCGCGACACGGAATTCGTCGAGCCCGACTCCGAAGACTTCTACTACACCGACAAGATCGGCACGGAGGCGGTCAGGCAAATCGAGACGTTTGCAGAGGGTGAGAAGCCGTTCTTCCAATACGTCGCATTCACCGCAGCGCATTGGCCGATGCACGCCCCGGAAGAGACGATCCGGAAGTACCTTCCACGTTATGCGGACGGATGGGAGAAGCTGCGCAACCGGCGCTATGCGCGAATGCTCGAGATGGGGATCATCGACAAGCAGCACTGGCCGCTGCCGCCCATGGAACCGCGCGTCCAGCAGTGGGACTCCGTGGATCATAAGGCGTGGCGCGTGCGCAATATGGCGATTTACGCCGCCATGGTCGATCACATGGACCGGGCCGTCGGCCGCATCGTCGAGGCCTTGCGGCGCACGAAGCAACTGGAGAACACGTTGATCGTCTACTTCCACGACAACGGCGCGTGCCCCGAGCATCTCGGCGGGAACGGGTACAACACGGCCAACAATATTCTGGCCAAGGCCAAGGCCGCCGGCGAAACGGTCGCGGTGGGCGACGTGTTCGACGTCCCGATGGGCGGCCCGCTGACCTACGGCAGCGTCGGGCACAATTGGGCCAACGCCCAGAACACGCCGCTGCGCCGTTACAAGATGAACGTGCACGAGGGCGGGGCCTGCACGCCCGCGATCGTGCACTGGCCGGCCGGGCTGAAACACCCGCCCGGTTCGATCACCACCCAGCGAGGCCACGTGGTCGACATGATGGCGACCTGCACGGAACTGGCCGGCGCGGAGTATCCCATGCAGTTCGACGGCCGGACGATCACACCGCACGAGAGCTTGAGCCTGGTGCCGGTCATCACCGGCGGAGAGCAGCCGCGCGACCACGCCTACTATTTCAATCACGCCGGTACGCACGCAGTGATCAAGGGCGATTTCAAGGTGGTTCGCGAGGGAAAGGGTCCCTGGGCGCTCTACAATCTGGCCGAAGACCGCACCGAGACGCGAGACCTTGCCGAGAAATACCCGGAGCGCGTGGAAGAATTGACGAAGCTTTGGGAGGCACGGTGGGATTAAAGGGGTCGGGAGTGGGTAGGTGAAAGCTTCTCGACCATTTGCCCCCGTTTTTGTTCCGGCTTTGGTTGATCGTATCTCAATGGTCGTCATGGACTTATGACGTTCGGGGCGGAACGGAACCAGCTACTACGACGTTTAATCGCATCCGGTACCTGGATTTGTTCCCCCGCGACCACAGCGAACGGGTGTAACCAAAGACACAGCAAGCATTTGCGATCTGCCAACCGGAATAGAAATAGAAAAACGGCGAGTGTGAGTTTTCACCTACCCAGGTCGGGAGTCTTTGTTCCGCATGCTGTCAACCCGCAAACGTCGGAAGCACAATAGAGCACAATAGGGTCAGAGCGCACTTTGTCACTAAGCTTATCCCGGGCCCGCGCTAGTGACAAAGTGCGCTCTGACCCCATGTCTTCGAAATAGAAAGGTACTTGAGCAAATGTTGTCTCGCTTCAGTCGACTGTGGTTGTTCACGGCTCTTGGTTGTTTGCTTTGCGTTGGCGCGAGTCCGGCCGCACCGTCGCGGACCGAAACGCCTCCACCCGATTTCACTCAGGGTGGGCAGCCTGACGGGACACACGACTGGACGCTTGGCGCGACCGGCGCCCGCGGCTGGATCTGGGGATGGAGAAGCCACACCACCGACGCCCGACAGATACTGATCACCAGAGTCTTCAGCGGATCGCCCGCCGAGGGAATTCTCGAACGGGGCGACGTCATTCTCGGGGTCGACGGCAAACCGTTTGCCGACGATGCGCGAATCGTCTTCGCCAAAGCGCTCACCGAGGCCGAAAAGCCCGGCGACGGCAAGCTGCCACTGCTTCGTTGGCGAGACGGCAAGACGGATTCCGTTACGCTGCGGCTGAAGACCTTGGGGACCTACAGCGACACGGCTCCGTACGACTGCGCAAAATCCAAGGCGATTTTCGAACAAGGTTGTCGTGTCATCGCCAACAACGGGCTGGATCACATCTCGATTCCGAACGATCTCAATGCGTTGGCGTTGCTGGCTTCCGGCAAGAAGGAATACCTGCCCCTCTTGGCCAACTACGCAAAGCAGGTGAGCGAGATGCATCGGGACGACATGGCTTCCTGGCACTACGGCTATGCCAACCTGTTTCTGTCCGAGTATTATCTGGCGACCGGCGACCCATCGATTCTGCCGGGCCTGCGGCGCATCACCATGGAAATCGCCAGCGGTCAGAGCAACGTCGGTACCTGGGGACACAAGTTTGCTCAGCCCAACGGCATCTGCAACGGCTACGGGTGCATGAACCAGCCCGGACTGGTACTGACCGTCTCGCTCGTCCTGGCGCGAAAGGCGGGAATCGAGAGCGACCGGCTCGATCTGGCGATCGAGCGGTCTGGCCGATTCCTCTGCTGGTACGTCAACAAGGGATCGATTCCTTACGGCGATCACGATCCGTGGATGGAGCACGACGACAACGGCAAGAACGCGATCGGTGCGATTCTCTTCGATCTGCTCGAAGACCCCACGGCAACCGCCTATTTTTCGCGGATGACGACGGCGGCCTACAACGAGCGCGAGACCGGCCACACGGGCAACTTCTTCAACGTACTCTGGGCCATGCCCGGTGTGTCGCGAACCGGCCCCTTGGCCACGGCCGCCTATTTCCAGGAAACGGCGTGGTATTACGATCTGGCCCGTGCCTGGGACGGAAGCTTCGTGTATCAAGGGTCGCCGGCCAATTCCGGCGGCCACTCCTACGGCGGTTGGGACAACACCGGCGCTTACCTGTTGAGCTACGCGCTGCCGCTGAAGAGTCTTTACATCACCGGCAAACAACCGTGTGCGGCACCCGCGCTGACGGTGGAACAGACCGAAGAAGTCATCGACGCCGGACGGCATTTCACCTTCTGGGACCGGGGGACCAGCTACGACCATCTCAGCGACAGCGAGTTGCTCGGGCGGCTCTCGAGCTGGTCGCCGGTGGTGCGAAAGAGGGCCGCCGAAGGCCTTGCCCACCACGAGGGCGATTTCTCGCAACAACTCGGCGCGATGCTCGACAGCCAAGACCCCCATGCCCGCTATGGAGCGTGCGAAGCGATCGCCCGGCAGGGCGTTCGAGCGCAAAGCACCGCCGAAAAACTTCGCAGACTGCTTTCCAGCGACGACCCGTGGCTGCAATGCCTGGCGGTCGGCGCTATTATTGAAATGGACCAGCCGACGCGCGAAGCGGCAACGGTCGACCTGCTGAAACTGGCAACGCGCCAAACGTCCGGCGACCCGCGAAACATGGTCCACCGGGCGGTGGCCGTTGCGCTGTTCGACCGCTCGCGAGGAAAGGCCGTCGGAACGCTCGTCGCATCGCTCGACAGGGTAGATCGTCAACTCCTGCTCGAAGCGGTCAAGAGTATTCTGGCTAACGAAGACGGTCGAACGCGTGGAAAGCTGCAGAATCTCTACACCAACCTGAAAGACGACAAACAGCTCGGGCAGTTTTTGCCGATGATCGTCGATGCCACTCGCGAGATGCCGCCGAGCGGCGTGATGTTTGCCGACGGGATTCGACTGGCGGGTATCAAACTCCTTTCAGGACTTCGGATCCGGGAAGGCATGCCCTTGTGCATCCAGCTTGTGGAGCCGGACCGCTGGGGGTTCGCCCACCGTTTGCCCATTTGCCTTGAATGCTTGCAGCAATACGGGGGTGCGGCCGGCGACGTGCTTCCGCAGTTGCGCGAGCTGCGTCAGTCCGTGTTCACCGAGCGAGCCCGATCCGACGAGAAGGACCCGACCGTTATCGCCATCGACGAAGCGATCGCGTTGATCGAAAACGATCGGGACCCGCCCACGCTTCGATCCGTCAGCGACTTCGCCGATAAGTGAATCACCAACGTCTCTTCCAACCGCAGCAGATGAGAACCGTGAACGCACGCCGATCGTTATCTTTCCATACTATCATGACCGGATGGATCCGCCTGGCCGTCCTGCTCGGCGCAGTGCTCCCGTCGTTTGCGGTCCCGTCGTTTGGGGTGGGCCCATCGTTGGCTGCCGACTCGACGGGCAAGGACGCCGACAGCGAGAAGGCCAACGACGACAACCCCTACTCGAAAGTCGGTGATTTCGCCGCGGGCGACGAGAAGAAGCCCGTTGAAGATCCGAAGGCAAGGCCGGGCGACATCCCACCCACGGCGAGGCCGCTTCCGGAAGTCGACCCCGCCGATCTCGAACGCAACCAGATCGAGCGGCGATTTGCCGTGCCCGACCTGTTGGACCCGACGCCGATCTTCGATTGGGAGAATCATCGCGTAATCCATCGCAATCGGGAGCCTTCGCACTGCACGCAGATGGTCTACCCCGACGAAAAGTCGGCGTTGGAGGCGACACGGTCGGCCGCCAAGGGCCCGATGCGCGAGGCATCGCCCTATTGCCGATCTCTGAATGGGATGTGGAAGTTCCACTGGGTGGAACGACCGGCCGACCGGCCCGAAGAGTTTTACGGGGTCGATTTCGATGATTCGACTTGGATCGACGCTCCGGTGCCGAACAACATGGAGTTGCTCGGCTATGGCATTCCCTACTACACCAACGGCGGCTCGACGTTCCAACGCTGCGTCAAGGCCGAGCGGAAGATCACGCCGCCGCTGATACCGTATACCTACAATCCGGTCGGCTCGCACCGCCGCTGGTTCACCGTTCCGGAAGACTGGGCCGATCGCGCCGTCTTCGTCCACTTCGACGGCGTGAAGGCCGGATTCTACGTCTGGGTCAACGGGCAGAAGGTCGGTTACAATCAAGGCAGCATGACGCCGGGTGAGTTCGAGATCACGAAACTCGTCAGGCCGGGACAGAAGAATCTGATTGCCGTGGAGGTCTATCGCTGGACCGACGGTAGTTGGTTCGAGGCCGCCGACATGTGGCGGATGAGCGGGATCTACCGCGACGTCTATCTGTTCTCGACTCCGAAGGTCCACCTGCGCGATCAGTTCATCCGCTGCGAACTCGACGAAAACTATCGCGACGCGCAATTGATGGTGACGGCCCGATTGCGTAACTACGGCGACCGGCCGACCCGAGGCTGCCGCCTTCGGATGAAACTCGTCGACGCCGACGGCCGTCTCGTTCAGCAACCGACCGTCACGCGGCCGAGCCGCCCGTTGCCCATGGGACACGACGTGACGGTCGAGCTGACCACGAAGGTCGAGAATCCGCGAAAGTGGTCGGCCGAGAGTCCCTGCCTTTATCGCGTTCTGTTCACGCTTCTCGATGCCGACGACCGCGAGTTGGAGACGACGGCTTGCCGTTTCGGATTCCGCCAGATCGAGAGCCGCGACCAAAGACTTTGGGTCAACGGCGTGCCGGTTCTGCTGAAGGGCGTGAATCGCCACGAGCACCATCCCGATTTCGGCCGAGGCGTGCCGCTTCAGACGATGGTTCGCGACGTCGAGTTGATGAAACAGTTCAACATCAACGCGGTCAGAACGTCGCATTATCCGGCCGACCCGAAGTTCTACGACCTTTGCGACGAATACGGACTCTACGTCTGGGACGAAGCCAACATCGAAACGACCGATCGCCGCACGACCCGCTGGCCCGAGTGGCGGCACGTTTTCATCGATCGCATGGAGCGGATGGTCGAGCGCGACAAGAACCACCCGTCGGTGATCATCTGGTCGTTGGGCAACGAGTCGCACGTGGGCCCCAACCAGCAGGCCATGGCCGACTGGACGCGCGATCGCGACCCGACGCGGCTTCTCGCCTATCGCTATGCGGGCGTCGGCATGAGCGATCTGGCACTTGGCTGCTACCTGCCGGTCGAAAATCTTATCGCCAAGGGCGAGAATCCCGAGGACGGCGATCCGCGACCGTTCTTGCTCGAGGAGTATGCGCACTGCATGGGCAACGCGATGGGGAACTTCAAGGAATACTGGGAAGCGATCGAGAGTTGCGATCGAATGTGTGGCGGCTGCGTGTGGGATTGGGTCGACCAGGGCCTGCGCAACAGCAAGGCCGAAGGTTGGAGGAACCAACACGCCTGGGCCGGTCACGAGACGGAAGGTCCAAGAGGCATCGCCCCGCTGGCCCCGGGCGAACATTGGGCCTATGGGGGTTGCTTCGGCGACGAGCCGAACGCCTTGAACTTCTGCATCAACGGCATCATCACGCCCGAGCGACGCATTACTCCCAAGTTGCGCGAAGTAGGCAAGGTTCACCAGTTCGTCGAGATTCAAGCCGCAGACCTGCAAACCGGCAAGATTCGGATCAAGAACAAGCACCACTTCACCGACTTGGAGAAGTTCGACCTCGTGTGGACTTTGACGGAGATCACCGAAGACACTTCGCAAGTCGTCGCAGAAAACCGAATGGACATAAGCCTGGCACCCGGCAAGACCGAGACGATCGACTTGGCCTCGGACATCGAGAAATTGCAGCAAGCCGGCACCGACCTTTACCTCCGCGTCGCCTTTTGTCTTCGCGAAGACACGCTCTGGGCAAAGAAGGGGCACGAAATCGCCTGGCAACAATTCGAGCTTCCAAGTCGACCGGCCGGCCCTTCTTCTCCATCGACACCCGAGTTTTCTCCATCGACACGCGAGTTGAGCCACGCGTCGGATGGTCGGCGATTGACCGTTTTCAATGGGGACTTCTCGGTTGCCTTCGACGGACGGACCGGCATGATCGACCGGCTAACGTACGGCGATCGAACGATTCTCCAAGGCAGCGAGCAGCAGCCGGCCGGACCAATCGCGATGATCTTCCGCGCACCGGTCGACAACGAGCGTCAAACCCAGCCGCAGCGAATCAAGCCGGGGGAGCGCGACTGGCGCCTCGCCGGACTGGACCGGATGTCTCGCGAGCTTGTGAGATTCGAGTTACTCGACGAAGCCAAGACGGGCAATGCATCGCCAGCGCCGGCACGCCGAAAGATCCAAGTCACGACCCGTTACAGGGGCCACGATGCGCAGGGCAAGGAAACGGGTGCCGGATGCACGCATTCCACCGTGTATACGATCGACTCCACCGGCCGAATGGAAGTGGCCAACAAGATCGAGCCGTTCGGATACGACGAGATGCCGTTCTTCGGGCGGGTCGGCGTCGACTTCATCGTCCAGCCCCCGTTCGAGCAGTTCACGTGGTATGGCCGCGGGCCGCACGAAAACTACGTCGACCGCAAGGCGAGCGCCGACGTGGGGATCTACCGCAGTTCGGTCACCGACCAGTTCGAGCCTTATGCGCGACCCCAGGCCTGCGGCAATAAGGAAGACGTGCGTCGGCTATGGCTGCTCGATCGAGAAGGCCGCGGGTTGTGTGTCACGGCGGCCAACCAACTGTGTGCAACGGCCTTGCACTATACGACCGGACAACTCGATGATGCGTGGCGATTGGACGAACTGAAGCCGATCGCGGAGATCGTCCTCTCGCTGGATTACGCCCAGCAAGGTCTCGGTAACGGCAGTTGCGGCACGCCCATCACGATGGACAAGTATCAACTGAAGCGAAGAGACAGCTACGAATTCACGTTCGCCCTGCAACCGGCGAAGTAACCATCCGCCCAACCCATTCAAGGGCCCTTGGGATCAGGCTATACTTGACGGCGTGTCCGGCCCGGGGCAGATCCGTGCCCGGGGCCGATAAGAAATCCCGATTCAGCAAGAAAGGACGATATCGATGAGAAAATGCAGACTGTTGGTGCTCCTGAGCATGACGATGACGACGGCGACGGCGTTGTGGACCGGACTTGCCATGGAGCAAGGCGCTTTGGCCCAAGAGAAGCAGCCCGACTATACGTCGCGTGTTCCGGCCTTCACCTTCGCCGACACGCTTGCCGAACAGGAAGCACAACTGAAGACGAACCCTCTGCTGCTGCGGTTCGCCGAATCGCGGAAGAA
>DATLAN010000326.1:0-2062 GCA_035527455.1 Thermoguttaceae bacterium | reverse complement strand
GGCGTACGGCGTGCTGATCTCGACCGGCGGCGGATCGGGGTCGTAACTTCCAAACATCCAATTCTCACGCAAAGGAGAACGTAGTGAGTCTGAAAGACGTGGCGGGGACGGGAACGACGATCGAGATCGGTGGGACGACCTACCGGCTCGGCACCCTGGGTATCGGCAGCCTGGCGGAAATGGAAGATGAGGTGATTCGCCGCCGAGCCAACCCGATCGACCTGGCGAAAAAGGCCGCTTCGGAACTGCCGCCCGAGCGGGCCGATCATCTATTGAGCGAGGCCGTGAAAGCCTGCGGTGGTCTGTTGGACGCACCCACCAGCCGGGACTTGACGGCCTTCTGGGACTCCATCTCGGGCAAGGTGTTCGTCTTCTGGCTCGTCGTGCGGACGCACCATCCGGAGATCGATAGCCCGCAAAAGGCCCGCGAGGTCTTGAAGGCCGTATCGCTCACCGAGATTCCCGCCCTGGCCGAGAAAGTCATCGAGGCGTCCGGATTGCAGGCTTTTGCGGACGCGGCAAAAAACTCAAAACCCCCGGCCCTGCCGACGATCCACCCGCACGAATCCCGTGGGCTGCTATCTATCGGGAGTTGAGCCGGGGGTACGGATGGACGCCGCAACAGATCAACGAATTGAGCGTCTATCAGGTGGCCTTTTACTTGGGGATGCCGGTGCCGGACATGGGCAAAATGCGAATGAGCCAAAACGAATACGCCCACTGGTTCGGGGCCCTGCCGTTCGCGGTGCGGAGACAGGCTAGGTGACCGCATGTCGATGAATCAATTCCCATTCGCCGAAGCCTACGCAGAGCTTTCGCTCCATGGCTGGGGTGCCTTTTCCAGAACGCTCCAGTCGGCCCGGGGCCTGATCACCGGCGCCCTGATTGCCCCGTTTCGCATGGTCGGCAGTGTGATTCGTGCGGCCTTGAGCCCCATGGGCATGCTGATGGGCGGGGCGGCCTTAGGGGCCGGGATCTTCGCTGTCATCAAGGCGGCCAGCAATCTCGAAGAGGTCGAGTCGAAATTCAGCGCGGTCTTCAAGGAACTGACCGACGGCGCCCGGCAATGGGCCGACGAGTTCGCCACGAGCATCGGACGCAACCGGACCGAGGTGATGGGTTTCATAGCCTCGCTCCAGGACACGTTCGTTCCGCTGGGGTTCGCCCGCGAGGAATCGCAGAAGATGAGTCAGGGCCTAACGCAGTTGGCGTACGACCTGGCCAGCTTCAACCCGACAGTCAGCAATGCCGGCGAGGCGCTCAGCCTGCTGACAAGCGCGCTCGTCGGCAATCACGAAGCCGTCCGACGATTCGGAATCACCATTACGGAGACCAGTCTGAAGCAGAAGATGCTCGCGCTGGGTTACGAGGGCAACGCCGCGGCGGCCAGCAACGAGATGAAAGTGTTGGCCCGGCTGGCAATGATCTACGATGGTACGACGGACGCCCAAGGCGACGCGATCAATACTGCCGACAGCTTCAAGAACCGGATGGCTGAGCTATGGTCCATCATAACGAAAGTGGCCGAGACGATCGGCACCGCGTTGATGCCGGTCGTCAAGGCGCTGGGGTCCGTGATGGGGGCGGTAGGAGGCGTCTTTCAGCGGGCGCTCGACGGCGTGTTGCCGGGCGTCGCGGATGTGATCGGCCAGATTTCCGAGACGATCGAGGCGATTGCTGACGGGATCAGGAGCATCGATTTCAGCAAGTGGAGATCGCAGCTTGGGGATTTAGTCTCCGGAGTATTCGCCATCATCAAAGCGGGACTGGCGGGGTTGTGGGAGGTTTTCAAACGGCTGCTTGTCGAGGCCGCCGATTGGCTCAAGAACAATCTTATCAGTGCGATTGAGGCAGCTTTCAAGTTTGCGAAAGCCAAAACACTCGAAGCCACGGGAGGATCAAACGCTCGCATTGGCCTGATATTGGCTGGCGGATTGCAAGGCGGCGCGGCCGCGCCGATACCAGAGACATTCGGCGATTTCGCGGGCAAGGCGTTCGAACCGCTCGGCAAAGCGATGGCGGATTTTCAGGAGCAGTTCCGCCAAAAGCCGTCGCCGGGCGG
>DATLAN010000325.1:0-6675 GCA_035527455.1 Thermoguttaceae bacterium | reverse complement strand
GCCGGTGATCCTGGCGCTGTTGGGGATCTGGTACAACAACTTCTTCGGTGCCGAGAGCCACGCCATCCTGCCGTACGACCAGTATCTCAGCCGCTTCGCCGCCTACTTCCAGCAGGGCGACATGGAATCCAACGGCAAGTCGACCACGCTGGACGGATCGCCCGTCGAGTGGCAGACGGGGCCGGTGATCTGGGGCGAGCCGGGCACCAACGGCCAGCACGCCTTCTACCAACTGCTGCACCAGGGCACGAAACTGATCCCGGCCGACTTCATCGGTTTTGCCCAAAGCCACAATCCGCTGGGCGACCATCACGAAAAGCTGATGGCGAACTTCTTCGCCCAGACCGAAGCCTTGGCCTTCGGCAAGACGGCCGAAGAAGTCAAGGCCGAAGGCGTCCCGGACGGGCTGGTCCCGCACAAGACCTTCGAAGGCAACCGGCCGACCAACACGATCATGGCTGAAAAGCTCACGCCCGAAGTGCTCGGCAAACTGATCGCGCTGTACGAACACAAGATCTTCGTGCAGGGCGTGATCTGGGGGATCAACAGTTTCGATCAAATGGGTGTGGAGTTGGGCAAAGTCTTGGCCAAGAAGATCCTGCCCGAGTTGCAGTCGGAAACCGAGCCGGAATTGGCCCATGACAGTTCGACGAATCGGTCGATTCGCTGGTACCGGAGGAACCGACATGCCAAGTGAACTGACCTGGCTGGGTCACGGAAGCTGGGCGATCGCCACCGGCGGGTACGATGTCCTATTGGACCCGTTCCTCGATGACTCGCCCGTGGCGCCGGTGAAATCCGACGCGGTGAAGGCCGACTTCATTCTCGTCTCCCATGGACACTTCGATCACATGGCCGACGCGGAAAAGATCGCCAAGCGGACCGGGGCGGTGGTGATCGCCAATTTCGAGATCTGCGAGTGGTTTGCCGGGCGGGGAGTCAAGAAGACCCACGCGATGAACATCGGCGGCGGCTACGAGGAAGTCTTCGGCCGGGTGAAGATGACGATCGCCCAGCACACGTCGATGTTGCCCGACGGGTCCAACGGCGGCAACCCGTGCGGCTTTCTCCTCTCGCTGCCGGAGGGGAACGTCTATTTCGCCTGCGACACCGGGCTGTTCCTGGACATGAAACTGATCGGTGCCGCCGGGCTCGAATTGGCCGCGCTGCCGATCGGCGACAATTTCACCATGGGGCCCGACGATGCCCTGGAGGCGGTCAAGCTGCTGCGGCCGAGGCGGGTGGTTCCGGTTCATATGGGCACGTGGCCGCTGATCGCCCAAAACGCCGACGCCTGGGCCGATCGCGTCAACTCCGAAACGGACGCCGAGCCGATCGTGCTGGACCCGGGCGAAAAGATCGTACTTTCGGGAGATTGAACGTCAATGGCCGAACCAGGCAATCGCACGGCTCTGGCTTTCATGGCCCATCCCGACGACGCCGAGTTCCTCTGCGCCGGCACGTTGATACGGCTGGCCGAAACCGGTTGGGAAGTGCACATCGCTACGCTCGCGCCGGGCGATTGCGGCACAACCAGCGAGACGCCTTGGGCCATTTCGGCCCGGCGTACGGAGGAAGCCCGGCGGGCGGCCTCGCTGATCGCCGCCGAGTATCATTGCCTGGACGAACGGGACGGGTTCGTCGTGTACGACAAGCCGACGCTGCGCAAGTGCGTCGATCTGTTCCGCCGCGTCGCACCTTCGCTGGTGCTGACCCACGCGGCGAAGGACTACATGATCGACCATGAAATGGTCTCGCTGTTGGCCCGGGCGGCCAGCTTCGTTTATGCGGCGCCCAACGCGTCGGAGGTGCCGCTAAGGGAAGGCTCGGGCGTGCCGCACCTGTATTACTGCGATCCGGTCGAAGGGCTGGATCCGCTGGGCCATCCGGTCGAGCCGACCACGCTGGTCGAGATCACCGATCAACTCGAGAAGAAGGCCGAGATGCTCGCCTGCCACGCCAGCCAGCGAGAGTGGCTCCGCGCGCATCACGGCACGGACGAGTACCTCGAGTCGATGAAGCGTCTGGCGACCGTGCGGGGCCGAGAAGCCGGCGTGCCGGCCGCCGAGGCGTTCGTACAGCACCGCGGCCACGCCTATCCCCGCGACGACCTGCTGCAGCAGCGCTTCGGTCCCACCGCGCGCCCATAAAGCCGCGACCGGTGGTCGCGCCCCTTGTCGAAAAAAGGGTTCATCCGGGATTTGCGTACCTGGAAGGCACACACCAGGAGTACCGGTGCCTCTTCTCTGTTACCCGACCGTCATAACTCCAAGAGATCCAAGGGCTTCGGCGCATCGATGAACAGAGAAGAGGCACCGGTACTCCCCAGGGAGAGTCGGAAGTACGCTTTCACCGGATGAACCGAAAATAGCCGCGACCGGTGATCGTCTCGCTTGTCACCCCTGCGTCACCTCGGTCAGCCGCTGGCGGAGGTCGTCGTAGATTTCGACGAGATGGTCGGGCCCCATCGCACTGTCCGACGGATCGCGGCTTGGCGGCGACCAGGGTTCGGTGGCCGAGGTAATCCGTTGGCAAATCAGGCCGTTGTGGAAGAACCCGCAATTCCGTCCGGCGTGCTTGGCGGCGTAGAGCGCTTCGTCGGTTCGTTGGATAAGCGAGGCCGCGTCTTCGTTGAAAATCGCCGTTGCCAATCCCAGACTGACGGTCAGGCGAACCTCCGCCTGCTCGATCCGATACGCTTCGCCGGCGACCCCCGCGCGAATCCGCTCGGTCATCCGGAAGGCGTCGCCCGGACTGGAACCCGGCAGGATCAGGGCGAACTCTTCCCCTCCGATCCGGGCGGCCAGATCCATCTCGCGGATTTCGCGTTTGATCGCTTTGGCCACGCGGCACAATACGCGGTCGCCGGCCGGATGCCCGTATGCGTCGTTGAGCCTCTTGAAGTAATCGATGTCGACCATCACCAGGCAAAAGGCGGCGCCCCTTCGTCGCCACTCGGCCATCCGGCGGGTGAGTTCATCGTCGAAGGCCCGGCGGTTCGGCAGACCGGTCAGCGGATCGGTGCTAGCCGTCGCCACCTGAGATTCGATCTGTTCGGCGTGTTCCTGGAGTCGTTCTTCGGCGTTGTCCAGGCGGGACTGGAGTTGCCCGTTGACTTCGAGGATTCGAGCGATCGTTTTCAGCACGAAGTCGGTCGGTTCGCCGCGCTCGCCCTCCTGGGCCGAACTCAATTCCTGGTTCACCAGTTGGATCTGGTCCCGGTATTCGCCCACGTCTTCGGTCGTGTTCTTGACCAGCTCGAAGAGCCGCCGGGCGAAGTAGCTCAGCCGACGGGCGCCGTCCTCGTCCGCGGCCGTCGATTTCGATTTCCGGCCCGAAAGGACCAGTCCGAAAACCATTCCGGCCGCCAACTGGGCAACCCCCAGCAGCATCACGACCATGAGAAGCGTCCAGGAGAAGTGCATTGGGCAGCAGTCCCTGATCCCTACAATCGGTATGATCCGTCCACGCGAAAGCGACCTCGACTCCACGGCAAGCCTAGCTCATGCAATGGTCGCGCATGAGGAAACGGGCTGAAGCGACCAGACTACTTTGGCGTGACCCATGGGGGGGTCGCTCGGTTCGCACAACGGCCGAAGAATGTTAGACGAGGAAGATATACTTGGGAGAGTGCAACCGGGACTGACCCGACGTCGGCTTGTATTCCCGAGCACCCGCCGTATCATTGACGAGGTCTTGCTTGCTTTTCCAGGGGATTTCAGACGGTGCAAGGGCAGATCCGATGAGCGACTCCGGACGTGAAGCCGGGCGGCCGATCCGGCTGCGCCAGTTTGCGTGGTCGCTGACGGGCCTTTGGACGGTAGCGCTGGGGGTCATGCTCGTCTGGGATCTGGTCGCCGAGCAACAGCGGGCAGGCACGTTGCACCGCACGATCGGCTTCGGCTCGGCCTGGGTGCTGGGTCTCGGGGGAATCCTGCTGGCGTCGCATCAACTGTGGCGCGTGCTCGAGAGTCGCCGGCAGGCGGAGTCGGCGCTTCGGGAAACTCAAGTGCGCCTTCGTGAAACGGCCGCGCACATTCCCGGCGTGGTTTACCAGTTCGTGCTCCACCCGGACGGAAGTCGCACCTTTCCGTACGTCAGCGAAGGCGTTGCCGAGATTCTCGGGTTGTCCCCGGAAGAGTTGACGCGGAATCCCGCGGCACTTTTTCCGGGCGTGCTGTTCGAAGAGGACGTCGACGCGGTCTGGCAGTCGATCCGCGCGTCGGCCGAGACGATGACGACCTGGCAGCGGGAACTGCAGTGCAAGTCGACCGCCGGCGAGATCAAGTGGATTCGGGCGACCTCCAGTCCTCACCGCTTGCCCGACGGAAGCGTGCTGTGGAACGGAGTTTTCCTCGACGTCACCGACCGGAAGGAGGTGGAACGGAGACTGCAAGAAGCCCACCACGCGCTGGAGCAACGCGTGGTCGAGCGAACCGCCGAGCTGGAGGAAGCCAATCGCGAGTTGCAGAAAGAAATCGCCGAGCGAAAACAGGCGGAACAGTGGCTGCTGCAGAGCGAAGAACGTTTCCGCAGCTACTTCGAACTGGGGCTGATCGGCATGGCGATCGTCTCGCCGCAGAAGGAGTGGCTGGAGGTCAACCCTCATTTGTGCAACATGCTCGGCTACTCCGAGAACGATCTGATCGGGAAGACCTGGACCGAGCTGACCCATCCGGAGGATCGCCAGGCCGACGAAACGCAGTTCGAACGGGTCCTGGCCCGCGCCACCAACCGGTACTCGATCGACAAGCGTTTCGTGTGCAAGGACGGCCGAACCATCTACACGATTCATTCGGTCAGATGCCTGCGACGGTCCGACGGGGCGGTGGACTGTCTGCTCACGTTGGTCCAGGACATCACCCACCGCAAACAGGCGGAAGACGCGTTGCGGCAGTCGCAGAGATTCCTGCAGACGGTCATCGACGCCGTGCCGGACGTCACCGTGGTGATCGACCGCGACTATCGCGTGGTGCTGGCCAACCGGGTCGCCCGCCGAAGGGCCGGAAACTGGGATCCGGCGACCCACTGCCTGGCGTGCTTCCAGCTCTTTCATCAACGCGACATGCCGTGTGCCGGAGAGATCGGGCCCTGCCCTTTGAAAGAGGTCATCCGAACCAAGGCCCCCGCGACGGTCACGCACACGCACCGCGACGCCGACGGGAACGTGAGGATCCGGGAGATCAGCGCGGCGCCGATCTTCAACGAGTCGGGCAAAGTGGTCCAGATCGTCGAATCGGCCCGCGACGTCACCGAACGCACGCACGCGGAAAAGGCCCTGCAACAGAGCGAACAACGCTTCCGTTCGCTGGTCGAGGCCGCCAGCGACTGGATCTGGGAAATCGACCGCGACGCCGCGTACACCTACGCCAGCCCCAAGATCAGGGACTTGTTGGGATACGAACCCGAGGAATTGATCGGCAAGACGCCTTTCGATCTGATGCCGCCGGAAGAGGCAGACGTGATTTCGTCGGAATTCCGGAATCTCTGCAAGTCCGGCGAACCGATCGCGGGCCTGGAGAACGTCCATCTGCACAAGGACGGGCGGCGCGTGGTCCTGGAGACCAGCGCCGCGCCGATCTTCGACGCCGACGGAAACCTCTGCGGCTATCGGGGCATCGATCGCGACGTCACCCAGCGCAAACAGGCGGAGGAATCGCTGCGCCGGTATGAGTTGCAGGAGAAAGAACACATCGAGGCAGAACTGCAGAAGACCCGCGAGCAACTCGTCCGGCAGACCCGCCTGGCCGCCATCGGGCAGATCTCCGCCAGCATCGCCCACGAGCTTCGCAACCCGCTGGGATGCGTGCGCAACGCCGCTTTCCTCCTGAAGAAAAGAGTCCCTCCGGAGGAAACCAAGTGGCGGGAGTACCTGGGCATCATCGAAAGAGAGACCGCCGCGGCCGACCGGATCATCAACGATCTGACGGCGATGAGCCGCGGCAAGAAGCCCGTCAAACGGTCGGTCGATCTACGAACGGTCGTCGTCGCGGCCCGCTCTCGCGTGGCCGCACCGCCACAGATCCGATGGTGCGACGCCTATCAGCCCGATCCGTTGATCGTCGACGCCGACGCCGCCCAGTTGGAACAGGTGCTGCGCAATCTTTTCGCCAACTCCGTCCAGGCGCTCGACGGCGACGGCACGATCAGCGTCGAAGCCGCCCGAACCGCCGATCACGACCGGATTCTCGTCTGTGACGACGGACCGGGAATCTCGGCCGAAGATTGTCCCCATGTTTTCGATCCCCTGTTCAGCAAGCGGAACCGAGGTGCCGGTCTGGGGCTGACGATCTGCCGTCAAGTCATCGAACGTCACGGGGGCACCATCGAAGTCGGCCACAGCGACCGCGGCACCACGATATGCATCCTCTTGCCCCGGAAAGCGGAGTGACCGGCGAGGTAGGTCAGGGCTTGCCCTGACGAAATCGAGACGGAAAAGCGGGACGGAAAAGCGGGACAGTCACGAATGGCACTGTCGATTCTAACATGAATTGTGGGCGGAGGTTAGGAGTCGTCAAGGGGGGCGTGGGGGAGGGGTTATTCTGGCGGTGAGGTCGCCGCGACCGGCGCCACGAGAGGGCAGGCGGCTGTTCGCTCGATCGGCGCCCTACGCGCGCACCTCGACCGTCGGTCGCTCGAAGCGGCCTGCGATGATCCCATGGTGATTCATCAATC
>DATLAN010000324.1:0-3066 GCA_035527455.1 Thermoguttaceae bacterium | reverse complement strand
ATCGATGACAGACTTCTCGAGGAGGCGGTTCGCTTGGGAAAACACCGCACCAAAAGAGCCACCGTCAACGAAGCCCTGCTTGAATACATCCAACGCCGCAAGCGGCTCCTTGCGCCGGAGTCGTTCGGCACGATCCAGTTCGATCCCCAATACGATTATAAGGCACAGCGGAAGAACCGGTGATCGTGCTGGACACCAGTGTGCTGTCTTTGGCTTTTCGGCGGCGGGAAAGGCTGATCGCCGCGCAGACCATCGCGGCCGCCGGGCAGTTGTCCGTATCTTACTTCCGTCCGGTCAACGCACCGAACAGCTCCACGATCTTCTGCATCGTCTCCGGCTCGGGCAGCGGGAGTCTCAGGAACGGCTGGCCGGTCTGCTCGTCGCGCGTGACGATCGCACCAGGCAGTCCGCCACTGGTCGGCTGCTGCGGCTGGCCGGTGCCCAAGGCCTGGCCGGTGCCCAAAACCTGGCCGAGTTTGTCCAACAGCGACATGCCGGCGGCGACCACGTCGGTCCAGAGCTGCTCTTGCGGTGCCGCGGACGGCCTGGCGGGTCCGGCCGCCGGTGGCTTCCGCAGTGCTTCGGCCGCTTCGCCCGCATCGGACTCCGCCCGTTCGGCCGGCCCGGGCGGTTCGGGCAGTTCGGCCGCTTGGGGCATTGCCTGCGGGATGGACCCGGTCGCCTGTTCGACCGATTCCATGAACCGCTTCAGCCGCGTGCCGCCGAGGAACACCTCGTCCTGTCCCCCGTCGAGCACGCCGCGGAACATGGCCGTCTTGAACTCCAGCAGGCTGAGCATGCCCTCTTCGATGGTGCCCTGGGCGATGAAGTGGACCACGCGGACCGGTCGGTGCTGTCCTAGCCGGTGAACGCGGCCGATCCGCTGTTCGAGCACGGCCGGATTCCAGGGCTGATCGAGATTGACCACCGCACTGGCGCGTTGCAGGTTCAAGCCCACTCCGCCCGCGTCGGTCGAGAGGAACAGCCGGCAGGCGGGATCCTCCCGGAACTGGCGGACGAGGTTCTGCCGCCGCGGCCCCGGCACGCCGCCGTGGAACATCACGTGGTCCCACTTGCGGCCTTCCAGGCGCCGGATCACCAGCTCGTGCATCCGCAGCCACTGGCTGAAAACGACCACCTTCGAGTCCCGGTCTTCGAGGATGTCGCTCAGCACGTCGATCAGCTCGTCGGCCTTCACGCCGTGGTCGGTCTTGTGGTCGAGCAGATAGGTGCTGTTGCACGACATCCTCATGCGTTGCAGGGCGATCTGCATCCGCTGCTGATCGGCCTCGCGCAGGAAACCGTACCGGCGCCACTTCTGCACGATCCGGGCGACGATCTCGCGATTCTCGTCGTGGTGTTCCATCTGCTGCGGCGTCATCGGCACGAAGAACCGTTTCTCCATCCGCTCGGGCAGTTCCTTGAGCACTTCGTCCTTGGTCCGCCGCACGAGGATCGGCCCGAGGGTCTCCGAGATCGTCGACAGGTTGCGATAGCCGACCACGCGCCCGCTCTCGTCGACGTGCTGGTGCTCGGAAAGGAAGCGGAACATCGGGCCGAGCCGGAACCGGTCGACGAACTCGACGATCGAGTGCAGCTCTTCCAGGCGGTTCTCCAGCGGCGTGCCGGTCAAGACCAGGGCGTACTCGGATTCGAGCCGCTTGACGGCCTGGGCCGTGCGGGTCTTCCAGTTCTTGATCCGCTGGGCCTCGTCGAGGACGATCAGGTCCGGCTGCCAGCGGCGGATCATCTCCAGGTCGCGGTGGACGACGTCGTAGTTGGTGATCTTGAAGAACGACTCGGCCGCGTACAATTCCGCCCGACCGGGCAGCAGGCCCTCCACCACCAGCGCCTTCCGCTCGGTGAACTTCTCGATCTCCTGCTTCCACTGGTGCTTTAGCGACGTAGGGGCAACGATCAACACGCGCTCGATGCCGGCACAACGGGCGAGGATTTCAACGGCCGCGAGGGCCTGGATCGTCTTGCCCAGGCCCATGTCGTCGGCGATCAGGCACCGGCCGGCCCGGGCGGCGAACAACGAGCCGGACTTCTGGTACGGATAGAGCCTGGTCTTCAGCAGCTTGTTCAGTGCCGCGCTATGGACGCCGCGAGGGAAGGCCCGATCGACCTGTTGCTCGAGGGCGGTCTTGTCGCGGACCTGGGCGATGAACCTCAAGGCATCTTCATAGCACCGCAACTCGTGCTTGCCGGAACCGGTCTTCTTCAGGAAATTGTGAAATTCCCCGTACGCTTCCGGTTTGAGCCGATTTCGCTCGTCGAAGAATCGCCGGGCGTACGTCTTCAGCGACTGGGGACACTCCGTGCCGGGCCGGAAGACGACCTCGCGCCGGGCCCCGTATTGGAGATAGACATGGCTGTAGACCGGCTGGAATCCCATCGCCAGGGCCGTTTTGGCCCCGCGCCGCCGGCCGAGCCTGGCCAGGACGAACTCGATGTGTTTGCAGGTCCCCAGCGTATTGACGGCGAAATCGGGGCAGGAACAGTAGTTCTCGCCCAACGCGGCCCCGCGGATGGCCAGCCGATAGGTCCGCCCCGATTCGGGATTGAAGACCTCGAAATCCGAGAAGATCGGTTCGTCGCCGACGTTCTTCACTCGGAACTTCTGCTCGCAGCCGAACTGCCGCCGCAGCGCCACCTGCCACGCCTCCAGCGACAGGTCGTCCGGTTTCTTCAGCCGGGAGATTCTCTTGGGCCTCTTCGTCCTGCGGGAAGTGGACTTCGCTTTCGTCGTCCGGCGGCGTCCGGTCTTCGTCGTACCGTTGGTATCCGTGCGAGGCGACATGCGATACCTCCGTGTTTCGGTTCGTTGTCGGGATGGGTACAGCCCGGCGTCAATCTACAACCTGCCGGCGAGCCTGCCAAGCCCGGTCGCCACCCTCGTTCATCCTTGCTTGACGTGGAATCGTGTGCGGCCATATTTTCTGGCACCGCTATTTCCTTGCGGGGTTTAGGGTTGTCCAGTAAGTTTGCCACATGCGGCTGTCGTCCAGGCTGGCGAGGGCCATCATCGCTTCGGCGTTGTCTCCATCCCAGCGGCGTCCGCGG
>DATLAN010000323.1:0-12050 GCA_035527455.1 Thermoguttaceae bacterium | reverse complement strand
GCGGGTGGCACCGTCAATCATACGGGAGCGATCCTACCACGCCGATCGACCCATTGGCAAGATCGGCGGTGTTGCTGGGCAACAAGAGGAGGTACGGCACAGCCGATGGGCAGCCTCAGCATGATAGGTCGGGCAGCAATTCCGAGTGGTTCCCCGCGAGCCACTTGACCAACTCGTCGCGGAGCCTCTCGGCGAGGGAAACCATTTCGCGGGCCTCGGCCTCGGACACGGCGCCGGCCCGCTCGTAGTCGCTGATGTTCCGCTTCTTCCGAAACGCATCGAGTTGTGCAATCAAACCCGAATCGATCCCGATCGTGTAAGCCAGGGACTGGATCACGCGAAAGTGGTGGGCCTCGCGGCCAGCGCGGTAGCCGGCGGCTGCCAGGGCTGCGGTCGCTGCTTGTACGACCGCATTGTAGGCGATCGTCAGTTTCCAATCGGAACTGAGCCCCGGCGTGCGGCAGTCGCCCAAATCGCGGTCGATCACGCCCAACAGATCGGTGATTTCCCCGCGGCCGGTTTCATGTTCGGTCAGCCAGCGGCTGCTGAGCCAATCCTGCAAGCTCATGATCGTCTCCAATCAGGAAGACCTTCGGCTGTTCGATAACCCGCCCGAGGAAATGGTGGCCGGAGGCGACCTTCGATCGGAATTCCTCGACGGGGTACACCGTCGGGTTCACCTCCCGTCGAAGTTCCTGCTGGGCAGGCGCCAAGGCGGCGACGATTTCCGGGAAAGAGACGTCGCCGACCACCAGCACGTCCACGTCGCTGGTGCGAGTCGGTTCCCCTCTCGCTGCGGAACCGAAAAGCAGCGCGATGCGGATGCGTTCGCCGAAAGGTTCCAGGGCGGCGCGGAGCGGGTCGGCCACGCCGGTCGTCTTGGCCATCAGACGCTTCAGTTCTTCGAAGATGGGGCAATCCGCGTTGGCTCGGAAGTAGACCTGCTTTCCCCGGACCTCACGGCGGATGATGCCGGCAGCGACGAGCTGTTTGAGTTCCCTCTGGACGGCGCCGGCTCCCCCGCCCGTGGCGCGGATGACCTCCCTTAAATAGTACGCCTCGTCCGCATGGCCGAACAACAGGCCAAGGATGGCGCGGCGGTTTCGGCTGAACAGTGCCGCCGCCAATCGATCATGTCCCGCATCTGTACTCATTTCTGGTACAATCGTACCATTTTTTGTTGCGCTAGTCAACCCCTACGGCGCGTCGGGCATTTTCGCCTGGATCCACTCGTAGTACTCGAGCATCTTCAGCTTGCTGGCCGCGGCGCGATCGACGATGTACATCACGTCCCGGTGCAACTGCAACGCACTGGCCGTGATCATGCTGGTCACCGGCCCTTCGATGGCCGCGGCCACCGCTTCCGCCTTGTTCTCGCCGTTGGCCATCAGAACGATCTTGCGGGCTTCGAGAATCGTGCCCACGCCCATGGTGATCGCGTAGACCGGGACCTGATCGGGCGAATTGAAGAACCGGGCGTTGTCCTCGATCGTCTGCTTGGCCAGCGTCTTGATCCGCGTCCGCGAGCCGAGCGAACTGGCCGGCTCGTTGAACGCGATGTGGCCGTCGGACCCGACGCCCAAAACTTGCAGGTCGATCTTCCCGCACTCGACGATCCGCTGTTCGTACCACTTGCAGAACGCCTCGTAGTTGTCCGTCGTGCCCGAGGGGATGTAGATGTTCTGCTTGGGGATGTTGATGTGCTTGAAGAGGTTCTCGTGCATGAAGTAGTGGTAGCTCTGCGGGTCCTTCCGCGTCAGACCGACGTATTCGTCGAGGTTGAAGGTGGTGACCTGCGAGAAGTCGAGCCCTTCCTCGTTGTGCATCCGCACCAGTTCCTTGTAGAGACCCAGCGGCGTGGAACCGGTGGCAAGCCCCAGGACGGCGTTCGGCTTGGCGTTGAGCGTTCGGGCGACCACCCGGGCGGCGGTCTGACCCATTTCCTCGACCGATTCTTTGACGATCACTTCCACAGTTGACCTCCGGGCTCGAATTCTCAGGACAAACAAGGGGACAATCGAGAGAACCCGACAATATCGGCCGACGGAGCCGGGACGTCAACCCGCCCCTCCGAATGGTCGGCCCAGGCCCCCGCATAGATCCGCCGCTTATGAATGATCCCTGCGATGGGGCTGTGCAGAGAGAAGAGAATGCGTCGCGATGGGGTGGCACGCCCCAAGGAACGAAGGGCGTGGCGTCGAGGTTCGACGGGTCGGTTTACGTGCCCGGCTCCGCACTCGGCTCGGGCTCGGCCCGCTTCCGGTAGCCCAGCTTCGTGAGCACTTCCAGCACCTCGCTGCACGTGGGGAACATCCGACCGCTGGATCGCTTGTATTCGTCCAGGGCGCTCATGAACTCGATTTCATCCACCGTGTAGTCGCGTTCGCACGTGGTCGGGTCGATCTGCCGCCGCCGGCTGACCTTCACCCGACGCTCGACCTGCCGCCGCTCCTTCGCCACCGGCACGTCCTGCGCGCGACGGTCCGCGCTCTCGCGGCGGCCTGCGCTCTCGCGGCGGTCTCGCTTCGCGCGGCGGTCTCGCTTCGCGCGGCGGTCGACCGACGTGGTCGCGCCGTCGGGCCCTTCGCCGGTGGGCGCATCGTTGTCGCCGGCCTTCTTCGCCGCCGAGGCCTTTCGGCCCCTCGCCGTCTTCTTTGCCGCCTCGGTCGATTTGGTCTTGGATGAACTCTTGGTGGTTTTTCCGCTCGCTTTTTTCGTCGTCGCCACAGGGTCTCCCCTTGCAATCAACAATGCCGCGCCCGCTTCATCGTAGGTACAATACATCACCGTTGCCAAAATGCATCGAAAAAACGGGTCGCGAAGCCCTTTTCGCCGAGGAAAAGCTACCGGATCAGGCAAGATGAGCAAGTTATTCCGGTCCTAACGGCCGCGGAAAGTGCGGCGGAAAGAGCCGCCGAAGCGGGAAAGAACGGTTTGCCGGTTGACGATCCACGAAGGGCACGAAGGACACGAAGAGAGGGCGCCGAGGACAGGAAGAGAAGGAGGCTCGCGACTCGGAATTCAAGGCAATGCGGTGACTCCTTGGAACAAGGCTTGGATTCTCGGATGCTCTTCCCCAGTCCCGAGCCCCCAGTCCCGAGCCCCCAGTCCCAATGGCTGCGGCCACGCCGCACTACGGAGTCGATGAGAGTTGGTGGCTGATCTGGCGCAGGGCGGGGTAGAGCTGGCGGTAGATCTCGAATCGGGCCGCGTATTGCTTCGAGAGGGCCGGGTCGGGGTGGTAGGTCTTGCCGGGCTTGTAGACGCGGTGGAAGGCGGCTTGCTCGTCCTGGTAGAGGCCGATGCCGATGCCGGCGAGGATGGCGGCGCCTAAGGGCGTGGCCTCTTCGATCGCCGGGACCTCGATCGGGCGGCCGATCACGTCGGCCTTGTTCTGCATCCAGAACTCGTTGCGAGTCGCCCCGCCGACCGCGATGAACCGTTCGAGCCGGGCACCGCAGTTGGCCTCGATCGTGGTCACGATGTCGAGGAACTGATAGTCGAGCCCCTCGATCATCGCCCGAAGGACGTCGCCGGCGGTCGCGCGGTTGCTCAGGCCGACCAGTGCCCCCAGGCTCTTCTCATCGACCACCGGACAGCTCACGCCGGACATGTGGGGCAAAAACATCACACGCCGGGCACCGGGGGGCGACGCGGCGGCCGTGGACATCAGGTGGGTCCAGTCGGTGGAGGTGTCGGGGGAATTGTCGGTGGCAGATTCACTGGCGCGACCACCGGTCGCGGCTTTGTGAAAGTGGCGACGGTACCATTCGAGCATGTCGGCGGCCACGGTGGCGCCGGCGGCCGAATAGCGGCCCCGGGCGACGTGGGCCTGGACCATCATGCCGGCCTTTTGGAACTCGGGCGTGAGATTGGGCTCGGTCATGGCGATCAGCACGCTCTCCCAGGTGCCGGTCACGTCGAGCACCACGCCCGGCTCGAACGCTCCGACCGGCAGCGTGCCGCAGATGTGGTCGTGTCCGCCGAGCACGACCGGCGTGCCCTCGGCCAGGCCGGTGGCTTCGGCGGCCCGGGCGGTCACTTCGCCCAGCACGGTGCCGCTGGGATAGGGGTCGGCCAGCAGCCGGCGGTCGATGCCCGAGGCAGCGAGCATCTCGTCGGACCAGGCGAGCCGGTGCTGATCGAACAGGAGCGTGTTGGAGGCCATGCTGTAGTCGGTCGCGCGGCGTCCGCAGAGCATGAAGTTCATGAAGTCCTCGATCAGCAGCCACTTGTCGGTCGCGGCGAGGATTTCGGGCTCGTGCTCGGCCATCCAGAGGATTCGCAGCGCGGAGCAGATGTGCCAGAGCGGGTTGCCGCCGACGGCGAACGACTTCTCGGCCCCGATGTGTTCCTTCCACCAGTCGAGTTGCGGCATGGTGCGAGGGCAGTGCCAACTGATGAAGGGGTAGAGCCACCGGCCTTCCGCGTCGAGCGGCACGCCATCCATGCCCATGCCGGTCACAGCCACGGCCTTCACATCGCGGGGATCGTCGAGTTGCGAGACGGCCTCGCGGATGGCGTCCGCCGTGCCGCCGAAGATCTGCTCGGGCATCCAGACGGCCCAATCGGGATGCTCCGCGTGGGGATGGAACTTCTCGGTGGGCCGGCTGCCGGCGGCGACCGCGTTGCCGTCGAGATCGTAGATGATCGCCTTCAGGCTGGTGGAGCCCAAGTCGATGCCCATCAGGTATTGCATGGGGGGACCTCGTGGGATTTGGGGACTGGGGACTGGGGGTTGGGGACTGGGGGTTGGGGACTGGGGATTCGGGACTGGGGATTCGGGACTGGGGGTTCGGGACTGGGGGTTCGGGGCTGGGGGTTCGGGGAGTCGGTCGGTTTCCCGAGTCCCGAGCCCCGAGTCCCGAGCCCCCGAGTCCCCGTCACCTCATCAACATTCCGCCGCTGACGTCGACCGTGGCGCCGGTCATGTAGCTGGCGCCGTCGGAGGCGAGGAAGACGACGACCTTGGCGATTTCCTCCGGCTCGGCGATCCGGTACATGGGGATCCGCGCGAGATACTTCTCCCGGTTGCGTCGGATGGTGTCGGCGGTCATTTCCGTGTGGATCATGCCCGGGGCCACGGCGTTGACCGTGATGCCGTGCCTGGCGGTTTCACGGGCAAGGGCGACGGTGAAGGAAACGATGCCGCCCTTGCTGGCGTCGTAGGGGGCGTGGCCGGTGGTCGAGCCGCGGAAGGCCGCCTGGGAGCTGACGTTGACGATCCGGCCTTGCCGCTCCTGGTCGATCAGCCGCTTGACGAACTCCCGGCTCACCAGGAAGGTGCCGTTGAGGTTCACGCCGATCGTTTGCTCCCACATCCTAAGCGACATGTCCTTGACCTGGCAGGTCGGGCAGACGGCGGCGTTATTGACCAGCACGTCGATCCGGGAAAAACGGTCTTCCATAGCGCGGAACATCTCCATGACGTCGGCCTCTTTGGAGACGTCGGCCGCAACGGCCAGCGCATCCACGCCGTGCGTCCGGGTGATTTCCCGGGCGGCCGCCTCGGCCTCGTCGCCCAGGTCGACGCTTCCGTCGGCACTGCGATAGTAGTTCACGCCGACCTTGGCGCCCTCGGCGGCCAGGGCCCTGCAGATCGCCTTGCCCAATCCCCGCGAGCCGCCGGTGACCAGGGCCACTTTGTCCTCGAGCTTCAGATCCATCGATGTCCTTTCGTCGGTTGGTCGTCTGGCGACCGTTTTCGTCATGCCCGCCGGCGACTTTCCTCCGTTCGCTCTTCAGCCGCCAGGCATTACCCAAGGCTCCATTTTCCCTTGACGGGAGCGGATGTCAACTCCCGTCCGGGCGCAGGCAGGATGCCCGGACTGTTTCACGCGAAAACGGCTTGGAAACCCGTTCGGTCGCGCCCATGCGGCTGGCACCGGCGGCATCTTGCGTCGCCCGGGATGCTCCTTTACCATGGCGCAAAGTGTCAGCCCCTATCCTTCGAAGGAGAACATGATGACCAAGAAGACCCAAGTACACGACAAGACATCAACCAACCGCCGGGACTTCCTCCGCGTGGCCGGGGCGACGGTCACTGCGGCCGCCGCCTACGCCGCCCCGCGCGTCTCGGTCGTCGCCCAGGAAGCCAATGGGGCCAACGAGCGGATCGGCGTGGGGTTTATCGGCACGGGCGGGCGATGCCAGACGCATATCGGCATCGTCAACCGCCTTCAGCAGCAGGGGCTCGCACAGCCGGTCGCCGTCTGCGACGTCTATCGCCCGCGGCTCGAGGCGGCGTCGAAGAAGTGCGGCGGGGCGAAGATGTACCGGGCGCACGAGGAGTTGCTCGCCGACCCGAACGTCGACGTCGTCTGCATCGCCACGCCCGACCGCCTCCACGCCCCGCAGGCCATCGACGCGGTCAACGCCGGCAAGGACGTCTACTGCGAAAAGCCGCTGACCCATTGGGCCCAATTCGAACTGGCCAAGAAGCTCGAAGCGGCCGCCGAGAAGAACGGCCGGATCGTCCAGGTCGGCACGCAGTACATGGCCGACGAGAACTACGCCCACGTGGCCCAAATGATCAAGGACGGCGTGATCGGCAAGCCGGTCCACGCCCAGTTGGGTTACTTCCGCCGCGGCGACTGGGGCGAGCGGATGCAAGTGCCCGACGCCAACGCCAAGCCGGGCCCGGACCTGGACTGGGAGCGGTTCCTCGGCGACGCCCCGAAGGTCGACTTCAGCGTCTCGCGGTTCTTCCAGTGGCGGCTCTACTGGGACTACGCGGGCGGACCGGCCACCGATCTGCTGGTCCACACGTTCACGCCGGTCTTCTGCCTGTTGGACCTGGACTATCCCCAGCGGGTGTTCGGCGGCGGGGGTTGCTTCCAGTACGACCGCGAGGTGCCCGACCAGTGCAACATCATCGCCGACTACGAGGACGGGCCGAGCATCGTGATGACCAACTCGCTGTCGAACTACACGGGCGTGGAGACCAAGATCCGCGGCACCAACGGGATCATCATCCTGACCGACGCGGGGATCCGCATCGTGCCGATCGATCCGGCCACGGGCAAGGAGACCGAAGAGCAGTTGTTCCGCTGGAACGGCATGGGCGACACGGCCAAGCTCTGGTCGAACCTTCTCGACTGCGTGCAGACCCGCCGCCAGCCTTTCAGCCCCATCGCCGCGGCGGTCCGCGTCCAAGCCCCGTTAAGCGCCGGCATCATCAGCCATCTGGAGAACAAGGTCGTGCTGTTCGATCGCGAGAAGGAGGCGTTGGTGCTGTCGTAGTGTCGCGCGTCGAGACGGTTGCACGACATGCGCGGGTGTGGGGCTGGGGGCTGGGGATTCGGGGCTGGGGATTCGGGATTTGGGGGCTGGGGTCTATTTGACGTGACCGATTGCGATCGCAACGTTTAGCGGGCGGGCTTGCCCGCCGTTTGGATGCGAATCCCGCCAGAATCTCGGCGGGCCGTTTCGATACTCCGCGCCAGCCAATCCTCCCCCGGCGGCGGAAATGCGGGCTAAGCTTTTTATGGTTCCGTGCCGACCTGCCGTTGCGGTTGTTTTGCTTGTGGCGGTTGGTCGGAAGATCGGGATAGTGACGAATCGCACAGGGTTTTCCGCTCGAATTCGGTGCCATAGTAGCCATCTCGCTCCGCGAGATGCAGCCCGAAAAGTTCCGGAACCCATGGCCACATCTCGCGGAGCGAGATGGCTACTATAAGCGAGATGGCTACTATACGAAGAAGCGCCCCCATGATCGTTTCAGAATCTGCAAGTACCCTTGACGAACTGTTCCGGGCGACGGTCGAGTGCTTCCCGGACAACGTCCTGGTACACCACCTCGGGCGGAACTGGACGTATCGGGAGATCGGGGCCAAGGCGGCGTCGCTGGCCGGATGGCTGGGCGAGTCGGGACTGCAAGAGGGCCAGCGCGTCGGACTGCTGTTGCCCAACTCCGCGGAGTACGTCGCCTGCTATTTCGGCATCCTCATGGCCGGCGGCGTGGTCGTCGCGCTGAACCCCAGCACGACCGCGCGGGAACTCTCGCATACGCTGGCCCACTGCCAGCCGGCCGCCGTGATCACCTGTGCGAAGGCCGAAGAGCATCTCGACGCGATCGCCGGCGAACTCGGCAGCGTGCGACTCGTGGTCCGTGCGAAGGCCGGTGGTTCGAAGCCCCCGGCGATCGGCCGAACGGTCGGCAGCCTGGGCGACATCCTGGCCCGCACTTCTTACGTAGGCCGGAACAAGGTCGCCGAAATAGCTGCCGGAACAGCGCAACTGACTGAGAGCGAACGAGCATTTTGTCACCAAACCAACGCGTGTCCGGCGACCGAAGTTCCGGCAGTCGTTTCAGTTGCTCGTTCCGGCCTACCCGCTCCGGCCGACGAACCGAGGAGAAACGCCGACGGCTCGCGGATTGCCCAAATCATTTACACCTCCGGCACGACGGGCCAACCGAAAGGCGTCGCGCTGAGCCATCGCAATCTGCTGGCCAATTGCCGGTCGATCGTCCAGTATCTGGAGTTGGGCGTTCGGGACAGCGTGCTGGTGGTGCTGCCGTTCTACTACGCCTACGGCAATTCCCTGCTGCTGACCCACGCGGCCGTGGGCGGGCGGCTGATCCTGGCCTCCGACACCGTGTACTGGAACCGGGTGCTGGACCTGATGCAGCAACAGCAGGCGACCGGAATGGCCGGCGTCCCCTTCACGTTCGCCATGCTGCTGCACAAATCCACGTTTGCGGAGCGGACCTTCCCGCACCTTCGCTACCTGACCTGCGGCGGCGGCCCGCTCTTCCCGGCGGTCGTCGAGCAGCTTCGCCGGACCGTCCCACACGCACGGATCTTCCCCATGTACGGCCAGACCGAGGCGTCCGCCCGGCTCTCGACGCTCATGCCCGAAGACCTCGACCGCAAACCGGGATCGATCGGCAAGGGAATTCCCGGCGTGGAACTCTCGGTGCTCGACCGGCAGGGCAAGCCGGTGGCGGTCGGAGAGGTCGGCCAGATCGTCGCCCGGGGCGAGAACGTGATGGTCGGGTACTTCAACGACCCGGAGTCGACCCGGCGGGCAGTGCGCGGCGACGGCCTGCACACCGGCGACATGGCGCGGGTCGACGAGGAAGGCTACCTCTACGTGGTCGGCCGCCGCAGCGACATGATCAAGAGCAACGCCTACCGCATCCATCCCCAGGAGATCGAAGAAGCGATCGCGGAGATGGAGGGCATCGCCGAGGCCGCGGTGGTCGGCCTGCCGGACGATCTGCTGGGCGAAGTTCCGGTTGCCTTCGTAGTGGCCAGCGACGGCGGCGCCGGGCCTTCGGAAGAAGCGATCCTCGACCACTGCCGCCGCCTGCTACCTCGTCACAAACAGGTGCGTCGTGCGCTGCTGGTCGACACGTTGCCCCGGACCTCCAGCGGCAAGGTCAAGCGGGCCGAACTACGGGAACGCCTCGCCGGCCAAACCGCCGCCCCGCCGAGCCCCGCCGCGACCTCGTGAGACCGGGCCGCTCTTCTCGATGCCACCTGCATGATCCTGGGCGAGTTGGCCAGCGTGTTGCAGGGGCGCTGGGCAGGTGGGGAGAGTAACGGTAGAATAGGTCTCGCGTGGAGTGCTTCGATTGCAAATTGCAGATTGGGTGCCGGCCGTGCGTCAATCTGTAGTCTTCGTCCCCAATCCCCAGCCCCCAATCCCAAACCCCGATCCCCATGAACCTCATCCTCATCGGCTATCGTGCTACCGGAAAAACGACGCTGGCCAGACTGCTCGCCGAGCGGATCGGCTGGGAGTGGATCGACGCCGACGTGGAGATCGAGCGCCGCGCGGGCAAGTCGATCGCGCGGGTCTTCGCCGAGGACGGCGAGCCGGCCTTTCGCGACCTCGAGGCCGAGGTAATCGCCGACCTGTGCGGCCGTGAGAAACTCGTGCTGGCCGCCGGCGGCGGGGCGCCCATGCGGGAGGAAAGCCGCCGGGCGATGCGCGACGGCGGGCAGGTCGTCTGGCTCTTGGCCCGGGCCGAAACGATCCTCGCGCGGATGTCGGCCGACCCGACCAACCCCGACCGCCGTCCCAACCTGACCGACCGGGGGCCGTTGGATGAAGTCGTCCACCTGCTGGCCGGGCGGGAGCCGGTTTATCGCGAGTCGGCCCATCTGGTGGTCGATACCGAAGGAAAGACCCCCGAGCAGCTCGTCGCCGAGATCCTCGACCGGCTGCCGGCGATCGGGGAATAGCACCAAACGGTTTTGACGTCGTTGTGGTAGACTATGGGGTGGCACGCCCTGAGGAACGAAGGGCGTGTTTTCCCGACGTACCACGCCCTTCGTTCCTCAGGGCGTGCCACCCACCGCAACATCTCAAACTTGACGCCAGTACCCACAAATGCCTTTCTCCCCACTCTACCTGATCGGGCTGTTCGTGCTGGGGACATGCGCCGGCAGCCTGGCGAACCTGGGCATCTACCGGCTGGCGTGGCATCCCCGGCGGATCGGCCCTTGGTGGCGGCCGGACCAAAAGGCCCCGCCGCGCCGCTGGCACGATCGATTGCCGATCGTCGGTTGGCTGGGACTGCGTCGCGAGGCCGCGCTGCACGGCCGCGGCTTCTGGATCCGCCCCATGCTGCTGGAGTTGCTCTGCGGGATCGCCTTCGCCGCGCTGTATTGGTGGGAGATCGGTCGGGCGGGTCTGCTGCCGCCGGAAGTGCCTCGCGCGCTGCCGGCCGACTGGATCGCCGTGCTGCACTGCCAGTACGCCGCCCATCTGATCTTGATCGCGTTGATGCTCGTCGCGTCGGCGATCGACGTCGATGAGAAGATCATCCCCGATGCGATCACCATGCCGGGCACGCTGCTGGGATTGTTGGTTGCTTGTCTGCTTCCCTCTTCGCTGTTGCCGGATGTGATCCCGGAACGAGGTGGCATGGCTCTCGACTTTCTTCACCTCGCTTCGCCCCATCCGTGGCCGCCGCAACTCGAGGGTTTTCCACACGCCGGCTCCTTGGCGATCGGCCTGGGTTGCTGGTGGTTGTGGTGCGCGGCGCTGCTGCCGAGGACCTGGTACGCGCGGCACGGCTGGCGCAGGGCGTTGCAGTTATGCGTCGCCCGAGTCGTGCGTCAGCCGGCCACGTATCGGATCCTGGTGATGGGTCTGGTCGGCACGGCGGGCATTGCGGCCGTGTGGCGCTTCGGCGGGCTCGGTTGGATGGGCCTGCTCAGCGCGCTGGTGGGCATGGCCGTCGGCGGGGGGCTGATCTGGATGGTCCGCATCATCGGCAGCGCGGCCCTGCAGAAGGAGGCCATGGGCTTCGGCGACGTCACGTTGATGGCCATGATCGGGGCCTTCCTCGGCTGGCAGACCTGCCTGGTCGTCTTCTTCATCGCCCCGTTGGCCGGGCTGGTCGTCGGGCTGCTCCAACTGATCCTGGTACGCGACAACGAAATCCCCTACGGCCCCTTCCTTTGCCTGGCCGCGTTCGTGACGATCGTCTTCTGGGCGGCGATCTGGGAGCGGATCTGGCCCATCATGGCACTGGGCGACGGATGGTTCGTCCCGTTGATCGTCCTGGCCTGCCTGGGCCTGATGGGGATCATGCTCGGCCTCTGGCACCAACTGGTCACCCGGCTGTTCCGGCGGTGACGGAGTACAGAGGACGTTGCGGTTGAGCGAGACCGGCAAATGTCCGCAAAGTCAGAGTAGCCGTCTCGCTCCGCGAGACGTGGCTGCATCTCGCGGAGCGAGACGGCTACTATCGACACCGGCTGCAATCCACCTCGCCGGCGGCGGATACTCGCCGTAGAACCGCTTGATGTAATGGCGGTGCCAACGCGACGGGCAATGAGGCTCCCAACCGAATCGGGCGAGCAGCTTCGTCGAAATCCGCCAGTTGCCCACGTCGCACAACAGGGCGTCGGCGCGTTTCAGCCGGGCGATTTCGTCCAGGGTCTCCAGGCCGCGGATCACGGTCGCCATCCGCGTTTGCCGTGCCGAGACGACGTACTTCAGCGCCAGGAAATTCGGGAACCGCCGGGGCTGGTTGTAGTAGAGCCAGGCCCGATCGCCGGGACGGTGGCGATGGTACCACCCCCCAAAAA
>DATLAN010000322.1:0-16953 GCA_035527455.1 Thermoguttaceae bacterium | reverse complement strand
ACCGACGACGACCGCGATGCCTCCGTGGTGCGGATCGACGCCAACGGGGTTTCCCTGACGATCTCCTTGGACAACGGCCTGACCTGGACGGACCTCGACGTCGCGGGCGCATCCGGCGGCCTCGATCTGACGCCGCACGTGGCCGGGACGTACGGTTATTTGTTGAAGATCAAACTGAGCGGCGCCCCCGGCCACGCGGTCGTGCGACGGCTGGCGATGACCACCTGGGTGCAAGTCGCTCCGGCGGCGCTGCCCTCATTGCGGCGCGGGCGGAACCGGATGGAGTATCGCACGGGCGACCACCACGGGCTGAACACCCGGGTGATGGAAATCGCCTCGGAGGCCGGCGATCCGAGTCGGCTGCTGAAGTATCTGGTCGCGCCGCCGGCGGACTACGATCCGGCGCAGAAGACCGGCCGGATCCGCGGCGAGATGATCGTCAAAGTGCCGGCCCCGCCGCGTACGAAGATCGCCTGGTTCCTGGCCAGTGGGAGTTTCCGCACCCATCAGCTCCGGGCGGCCGAGAACACCCGCAACACGATGGCCTACGCGGTGGACCGGCCGGAGGATTTCGTCGAGATTCACCGGGCGGACGTGCCCACCGACACCGAACACTGGCACTACAACGCCTATCGGGAAGTGCGGCTGAAGCAACCGGCCGAGCGGGTCTTCGTGCGCTGCTTCGGCGATCCGGCGGTCAACAACTTCCGCGTCTACGCCCACTGTCTCGACGACGGCCGGCCATCCGCCACGCCGGTCCGGATCACGCACGTCTGGGAAGAAGACGGCCGGCAGAAGACCAAGACCGTTTCGCTCGAGTCGCCCACCTCCTACGAGATCGTAACCGACACCGAACCGACCGACGAATCGATCGAGATCTCCGTCCCCAGCGACACGGCCGAGTAGCGCCGAGCGGTTCTTGGCACGGTTGCGGTTAACTCTTGGGGTGGCACGCCCTGAGGAACGAAGGGCGTGTTTTCCCGGCAGACCACGCCCTTCGTTCCTCAGGGCGTGCCACCCATCGTGACATCCCAGACTCAATGCCAAACCGCAGAAAAACCGTCAGGTGCCAGTCGCCCCCGGCCGACTCCTTCGTATTCCTTCGTGCCCTTCGTGGATGCCTTACCCCCCCGCGATTTCCTTCCCCCGGCGTCTGGCGATGGGACGGTAGAGGGCCAGGACGTTTTCCAGCGGCGTGTCGGGCTGGATGTGATGGCACGGGGAAAGGATGTACCCACCGCCCGCCCCGACTTCGTCCATCAGGCGGTTCACTTCCCGCTCGATTTCGGCCGGCGTGGCCCGTTGGAGCCAGCCCTGCACGTCGACGCCGCCGTGGAGGACGATCCGTCCGCCGAACTCGGCCTTCAGTTCGTAGGGGTTCATTCCGGCGGCCTGCGGTTGGATCGTCTGCAGCGCGTCCATGCCGCAGTCGATGAATCGCGGGATCAACGCCCGGCTCGAACCGCAGCAGTGATGGGTGATCTTGGCACCGTAGGAGTGGACCAGGTCGAACATTTCCTTCTTCTTCTCGGCGAACAGCCGGTCGAAGCTGTTCGGCGAGATCAGCGGGCCTCGCTGGCTGCCGAAATCGTCGCCGCAGAGGACCAGGTCGATCCGTCCGCCGGCCGCGTCGAGGATCCGCTCGACGTACTCGAGATAGAAGCGTTGGCGTTTCTCGACGATGTGCAGGAACACCGGGTCTTCCGTGGCGATGTCCATCAACGTCCGTTCCACGCCGCGGCCGTAGGAAATCCCGTTGATGAAATCCTGGACGTGGAAGTCGCCGCAGACCAGCGCCAGGTCGGGATACTTCGCACCGATGGCCCGAAGCGCCCCGTAGTCGAACCAGTCGGGCTCGGGCCAGGGGAACCGCTCGGCCTCTTCGATCGTGGTCCAATGGGCGTAGGGCGTGCCGACCGGCTCGGAGTATTGGCCGTACTGGTTGGGCATGGGCCGGCGGCGGATCCCCCAGATGTTCATCGTCGAGCCGTCGTCGAACGTGGCCAGCGGCGGGCCGACGTAGGGCGGGTTGATGTAGCGGACGTCGGAGCCCAGTCGCTCCTGCACGGCGTTGACGCCCAGCCCGGCCGCCCCGCCGCCCATCGCCACCTGCCCGCCGTCGTCGTCGGCGATTCCGAAATAGTCCAGCAGGGCCCGGTGGATTTCCGGCGTGGCGAAGTAATCGCAGGGCGTGAAATCCGGCTGGCTGTGGGCCATCGCGGCCGCAACACGCTCACGGGGCGTCATGGGAGGGCCTTTTGGGTAGTGGGTCGTGCCGCTTGCGGCTTCGCAGTGGTGAGTGGAGAGTGAGCGCGGCTTGGAAAAAACGAAACGCCCCCGCACCGCGTTGCGGTAGGACGGGTTCGCAGCCTCTCAATGGCGGTTCTTCAGTGATTTCCGTCGCTCAGTTCCCCGTCTTCAGAAGCTGGCGGCACGGACGAGTACGGGTTCCTCTTCTCTGAGTCCATGTCTTCAAGTGTCGTGAACAGAGAAGAGGAACCCGTACTCGTCCGGCAATGGAATCCGCTGTTTCACCCGGCAGCCACAAAATTGCCTGAAAAACCCAAAAGACGGCCCGCCCCCCATACCGCCAGGTTCCGACTCGGCTGAACCAACAACCAAAAACCGACAACTGACAACCAAAAACCGACAACTGACAACTGACAACTGACAACCGAAAACTGACAACCGAAAACTGACAACTGACAACTTCCCCAAACCGACCACGATTGTCAAGTCCCCGCCCCATCAGCCCGGCCACTCTCGCACGGTCGGCCGTCGCGCGGTACAATGATCGTGCCGTCGAGGGAAGGATCAACCACCGTGTTCTCGGACATCAATCATCTCATCCTGCGAATCACCGATCCGGTGCTCGGTTGGCTGCTGCACCTGCCCAGCGATGCGGCGCTGTTCATCATCGGGATCGGCACCGGCGCGATCCTCACGCTCGCCCGGCCGCTGACGACGAACCAGGACCTGCTGAGGCGTTGTGGGCAGGACAAGCGGCGGCTGAAGGAGTTGATTCGCGAAGCGAAGCGCCGCCGGGACAAGGACGCGCTGCGTCGCCATCGGGCCGTCAAGGGCCTGGTCGCGATGACCGCGCTGCGGTCCGAGGGGCTTCCGCTGGCGGTGGCGCTGGTGCCCATCGCGCTGCTGGGCACCTGGTGCTTCCAGCGCCTGGAGTACCATCCGCCCGCGGCGTTCGAGCGGGTGCCCATGACGGCCTATTTCCCCATCTCGGCGGCCGGCGGCGTGGTCCATCTCGTCCCCCAGCCGGGGCTGACGGCCGAGAACGGTTGGGTCCAGGAGATCGTCCGCGCCGACGAGTCGGAAACCGGCGATCCGCAGGCGGTGGCCACCTGGCACCTGAAGGCCGAAGCGAAATCGATTCCCTACGCCGTCGAGATCCGCTACCGCGAGGGCACCTACACCAAAGCCCTGCTGGTCGGCCAGCGGACTTACGCCCCCATGGCCAGGTCGTTCGATTCCGATTGGATCACGAAGGCCGAGACCCGACTGCGGCCGGTCAAACTCTTCGGCATCGTGCCGGGCATCGACCCGTTGCATCTCGCCCCCTGGCTGGTCGCCTACCTGCTGATCGCCGTGCCGTCAGTGAGCCTGGTCAAGCGGGTGTGCGGGATCTATTGAGGCGACTCCCCCACCCCGGAAAGCTCCTGGATTTGGATCTCGCCGATGGTGAGCTGGGCGTCTTGATACGCCGGGCCGCCTTGGATGTGCAGGCCGATTCGGCCCTTCTCGGGCATGTCCAGGCAAACGGCGCCGACCTCCGCGGCGTTCAGCCAGACGGCGATTCGGTTGCCGCGGACCTCGATCGAGAGCGTGTTCCAGCCGCCGGCGTCGAAGAGGTCTTCGCGGAGATTCACCAGGGCCAATCCCCTGCCCGGCAGGCCGACGCTGCCGGTGAAGGCCGCGGGCTTGTCGCGCTGGAAGATTTCGACGCGCGGGCCTTCGGCGGCGTCGGCGGCGCGAAGCCAGATGCCGGCGTACAGCGGCCAGTCGCCCCGGAAGGTGACGGCCAGCAGGTAGTTTTCGTACCGGGTCTCGCTCCACAGATCCCCCGGGCCGTCCGCCGCGGCGGTGGCCACGATCCGGCCCAGCCGAATCTCCCACTTGGCCTTTCCCGCCGGCCGCCAGCCGGAGAGGTCTTGGCCGTTGAACGCGGCCGTCCACTCGGGCTCCCGGTGGGATTCGGCCTTGAGATCCTTGTCGATGTTGTGTGTGCCGTGGCAGTCGGTGCAGATCGACGTTTCGGTAACCGCCCGGCCGTTGGGACGCTCCTTGTCGCGCCACTGCTCGAGAAAATCGCTGACTTGCGTCTCCACGTCCTCGTGCGGCTCTTCATGACATTCGCCGCACATGGCGTCGACTTGCCGGCGCCCGTAGAGCCGATCGGGCGTGGTCATCAGCATCTCGTCGTGCATGTGGTCGCGGGAAACCCCGTGACACTTCACGCACCCGTGTCCTTCGGCCAGATGGCTGGTGGTGATCTCCTCTTCGGCCAACGTGAGATGGCAAACGTAGCACAGGCCATTGTCGGCCTGCGGCACCTTGGCCGCTTCCGCCGCCCCGGCAGCCGGCGGATAAACGCGGGTGGAATCCAGCAGAAGCCAGGCCGAGAAGATCACGGCAAGAGGAATCGCCGCCATGAGGCCCAGTCTGACGCGGACGCTCGAATTCAAAGGTTGCTCCTCTCTTCGGCGAAGAACATAGCCCACAGGGTGGGCACTGCCCACCCTACCGCGCTGCGTCGCGTTTCGGGTAGCGGGTAGCGCCGTCGATTTTGCGGAACAGATTATACCATGCTGTTTGACTCGTTCGCAAAATCGGCGGTGCTACCCCGCTGCAGGCGGAGATCGTCAATTGGAGAACGCTCTGCGAGATCTGCGCAGCGCGTGAGAAACTCGCCTTGACCTTACCGCCCGATCTGGCTATTGTCGTGCGGTTTGCCGTGATGGACTACGGTGTTTTCTGGGAACCATCAAAACTTGGTATGTCGGTATCACGCCATGACAATGGAAGACGGATTCGTTCGAATGGGTAACCGGCTGTTCCGGTGGAGGAGTTATCTGCCCATGCTCCTCATCGTGCCGACCGCTTGTGCGATGGAGCATTCTCATTACCTGGGCTATTCGCACACGCGACAAGAAGCGTGGGCATTCTTCTGCCTGGCGGTCTCTTTTTGCGGGCTGGGAATCCGTATTCTCACGGTGGGCCACGTGCCGAAAGGAACCTCCGGAAGGAACACCAGGCAGCAAGAGGCAAGTGAACTCAACACGACCGGCATGTACTCCATCGTCCGCCACCCCCTATACCTGGGCAACCTCGTCATGTGGTTGGGGGTCTCGATGTTCTGTCTGAATTGGTGGCTCACGGCCATCTTCCTGTTGAGCTTTTGGGTCTACTACGAACGGATCATGTTTGCTGAAGAGAAGTTTCTTCGCGAGAAGTTCGGCGACGTTTTCGTCGAATGGGCGAACGGAACGCCGGCATTCCTACCGGCGTTTCGAGGCTGGCGGCGATCCCCATTGCCCTTCTCGATGCGGTCCGCCCTGCGGAAGGAGTATTCCGGCTTCTTTGCGCTTGTCGTCTGCTTCTTCGGCCTGGAGACGTGGGAGCATGCGGTTGTGGAGCACAGACTGTTCTTCGCGCCACACTGGCTGATCATATTCCTCGTCGGATTGCTCATCTATCTCACTCTGAGAACCATGAAGAAGGCGACGACGTTGCTCGACGTCGCAGGGCGCTGATATCACGATACGAGCCCGTAGGGTGGGCACTGACCACCAACTCTCTGAAGGGCAAGAAGTCTCTGATACGTCACCACCGTGAAGAAACACGTGCCGCCGGCAACCAAACAGCGCCGATAGTCTGGCGTGCCGGATAGTTGGTGGGCAGTGCCCACCCTACTGCGCTGCGTCGCGTTCCGGGAAGCAGAGCTTGGGAACGAGGGTCAACGAACCAGGTTCACCGGGAATCAAAACACGGGGCGACTCACACCACTTCCCAATCCCGAAGCCAGTGGTACTCCTCGGGCAACTGCTCCCACCGCTCGTCGGTCACCCGGGCGAGCCACTCTTTCTCCCTGGGCGTCATGCCGAGCACGCGCGTGTAGGAAGCGCGGGCGGCGTTCTCGACCTCGTATGGCGTGGTCAGTCCCGGCACCGCGGCCGTGATCACGTCGTTGGTGAGGATGCACTGGAGCGTCAGCCGCGCCAGATCGTTTTCCTCTTTGCTGCCGGAGCCCATCACGGGGAAGTTCCCCCCGCTCTTGAACAGGCTCCCGCCGCTGTACGGCTTGATCGTCACCAGGCCCACGTCCTGCTTCCGCAACGCCTCGAACACGCTGTGCGCCGGATCGTCGCCTTCGACGTTGTCCTTCGTCGGCGGCTTGTCCTTTTCTTTGGTCTTGGCCGTGCAGGGAAAGATGAACATCTCGACTTCCGCGTACTTCTCGACCACGTGCTGCGCCCAGGGACGGCTGTGGCTGGAGATGCCGAAGTGCCTCACCTTCCCCGCCTGATGGGCCTTCTGGAAGGTTTCGATCATGATCTCCACGTCGGCGTCGGTATTCCCGCCGCCCATGTCGGCCTGAACGCGCCAGACGTCCAGATAATCGGTCTGCAGCCGGCGAAGACACTCGTCGATGTTGTGGGTCAGCGCCTCGACGTTGCAGTTCGCCCGATTGCGGGGACCCAGCCGGTGGTCGTCGGCGCCGACGAGCATTTTCTCGCGCCGCCCTTTCAACGCCACGCCGTACAACAGGCACTCCGCCGCGGTGGTGATGTCCAGGTAGTTGATGCCCACGTCGATGCACGCGCTGATCACGTCGGTGCGGTTCCCGGCGACGTCTTCGGGCACTTCGTCGTTGGCGAAGGTGTCCCAGTAGCGTCCCCCGCCGCGATTCTTGAAATGGCCGCCGAGGCTGACCTCGGAGAGCATCAGGTCGGTCTTGCCGAGGCGGCGGTAGTGCATCTTGGGGTTGTAGTTGACGATCTTCTTGGGATCTGCCTCGGCCGCTTCCGCGCCGACCGCGCTTCCCGCGGCAGCAGCGGCGGCCATCATGGCCGATCCTTCGCGGACGAATTGGCGCCGGTCGATTTGTCGTCGGGTCATAACAAGGCCTCCTGGGTGTGGTCGATGGGGTCGTCGGACGTCAGCAGCGGATTGGGGAGGCAATCGTCCGGCCGTCCCCGACGGAAGCTCGGATTCTTCCTTGCTCCGCAACACGGCCATTCTACCCCCCTTCGATGCGTGGCTGCAAGTTCGATCGCCGTCGCAGATTCCCGGCGTGATTCGGAATCTGGAATTGTTGCGAAGCCGCAAGCGGCGGGTTTTCAGTCCAGCCGGAACACCTGTTGATGCTCGGGCACGCTGACCTGCCAGTCGAGTTCCCGGCGGACGCGCTCTTGCAGGCTCAAGGCCGCGTCCTCTTCGCCGTGGGTGAGAAACAGGTGCTGCGGCTTCTTGTGGAAGAATCCGAGCCAACGCAACAGCGCCGCGCGGTCGGCGTGGCTGGAGAAGCCGTGGATCTGCCGCGTTTGGGCCGCCACGCGGTGCATCCGGCCGTGGATGCGGACCTCCGGCTGCCCGTCGAGGATCTGCCGGCCCAACGTGCCGTGGGCCTGGTAGCCGACGAACAGGATGGTGCTCTCCGGCCGCGAGACGTTCCGCCGCAGGTGGAACTTGATCCGCCCGGCCGTACACATGCCCGAGGTGGACATGATGATCGACGGCCGCGGCTCCTCGTTGATCGCCTTCGACTCGTCCACCGTGCGGACAAGCTGCAAGCCGGGGAACAGCAGCGGCCGTTCGCCCGAGGTGATCAACTGCCACGCTTGCAGGTCGAAGCACTCGCGGTGCCGGCGGAAGATCTCGGTCACGTCGGCCGCCATGGGACTGTCGAGGAAGACGGGCGTTTCGGGAATCCGCCCCTGGTGCCGCAGCCGGCCGAGGTAATAGAGCATTTCCTGGGCGCGTTCGATGGCGAAGATGGGGATCACCACGTTCCCGCCTTGCTCGACCGTCCGGTTGACCGCCTCGGCCAATTGCACCTCGATCGCCCCGTGGTTCTCATGGTCGCGGTCGCCGTAGGTCGATTCCATCACGACGAAATCGGCCTCGGAGACGGTGGCCGGATCGCGAATGATGGGCTTGCCCCGCTGTCCCAGATCGCCGGAGAAGATCAGCCGCCGGGTCTTTCCGTTGGTGCGAACCCGCAATTCGACGATCGACGAGCCCAGGATATGCCCGGCGTCGTGAAACACCACCGAAGCCTGCCCGTTGATGTTCACGGGCTTCTCGTACGGGACGGGCTTCAGCAGCGGCAGCGTGCGGTCGACGTCCTGGTCGGTGTAGAGGGGCCTGATCGGGTGCTTCCCTTGGCGGTGTTCCTTGCGGTGTCGCTTTCTCTTGTAGGCCGCGTCTTCCTCCTGAATTTTGGCCGAATCGCGCAGCACCAGCTCGACCAGGTCGGCCGAGGCGGCGGTCGTGATGATCGGCCCGCGAAACCCCTCGCGGACCAATTTGGGCGCCAACCCGCAATGGTCCAGATGGGCGTGCGTCAGCAGCAAGGCGTTGAGCCGCCGCATGGGCAACGGGCTGGGCTCCCAGTTACGTTCCAGGTGGGCCCGCTCCTGAAACATCCCGCAGTCGACGAGGATTCCGAGGCCGTCGGCCTCCACGTAGTATTGCGAGCCGGTCACCTGGCGCGTGGCCCCCAGAAATTGCAGCCTCACGATGCGTTCCTTTTCTCTCTGGTGGTAAGCGCATGCGTTTCGTGCGCACTGTGTAAAATGTATCGACCGAGGACGGGCCCGGCGAGTGCCTTTTCGGAAAATGTATCGCTTATGTGGATCATTCGGGCGGAACGTCGATTCAAGAGGAAATCGCCGATCGAGGCCGAGGCTCAGCCGTCCAGACCCGCCCCGAAAATCCCTGCGAGGCCGCCACCCGGGGACATTGACGCCGCCCGATGGGCCGGTATACGGTCAAAGGTTTGGGGGTGTCGCATGGGTTCGTAGTGACCCGATTCATCGGGTTGAACTGCCCAGACGGCGAGAAGACCGCATGAATGCGGCGAGATGGCTACCGTCGGATCTCCCACCACCCGGGGTTGGCACGCTTGCCTTCGAAGCAGACCACATGTACAATCCGTGCGAAAAAGGCCATTCCCGTATCGTCACGTCTTACCGCAAAGGAGCGAAGCATGACCAGTCCGTCTCGATGGAAACTGACCACGGGCACGTTGGCCGTCTCGGCTGTAGCTTTGTGGCTGCTGCTGGCTCTTTCGGCCGCGGCCGAAGAACCCGCCAAGGTCGAAGAACCCGCGCCGCCCGAGCGGCCCACGCCCACGCGCGAGATCCTCGCCGAAAACTACCGCGTGAAGCTCGATCTGAGCACCCAGGTCCTGCGACTTGGCATCCCGGACGACAAGAACCTGAACTGGGGCGCGGAGTTGAAGGTTGGCGACGAGGTCGGCGTCCAGGGCAGCGACGTGACGATCCGTCAGGGCGAAAAGGTCGTGGCCCGACTCACTTGGGACGACCGGTTGCGAGTCGGCGCCATCCGGGGAAAATGGATCGGAGTCGTGCTGTACAAGGACGGACAGACGAAAAGCGGCTGGGTCGACAAAGACGATCTCTACCTGGCCGCCCGGGAGGCCACCATCGAACCCACGCTCGACCGGCTCGCACCCGGCCGCTTCGTCTCGGCCTCCGTCCTGGCCCAGAAGGCCAAGCAGTTCGACGACGGGCTGTACGCCGCGGTCGATCTGGCGGCCCAACGCGGTGCCGGCGACTTTCCCGCCAAGGCCGATCTGCTCAAGGCGGTCGCCCGGGCGTTGGTCGAGTCCGATCCGGCCGAACTCGGGTCGGTGCCCGGCGTGCTGCTCGGCGCCGCCGGGCTGGGCAAGCTCGATCCCGAAATCCCCGCCGATTTCCAGCCGGGCGTGCAAGAGACCCTCGATCGGTTCCTCGAGGACGAACTCCGCTCGAAGCCCATCGGGTTCTACACCTGGAGCGACGAGCTGTCGGCCATCTTCCAGCAGGATCGGTTGCTGCAGACCAAGCTCGACGCTGATGCCGGCATCGAGGCCGTGGTGAAGATCCTCCACGCGGACCGCAACCTGAGAACCGCCTACGAGCAGTATCTCACGCTGGTCTCCCGGCTCACGAATCCGCTGGTCGATCCCGATTCGAATACGCCGCGGCTCGATCCCGATCTCCGCGGGCCGCTGGCAGCGCTGGATAGGGGGCGAGTCGACGTCCCGCCGCAGGGCGTTGCTTTTTTCCCGCCGTCTCGCACCCACGAAACGCGGCTGGTGATGCAACTCTATGGCGACCGCCCGATTCCCGACGGTTTCAGCCTGGTCGACGAGATGATCCGGCGAATCCGCTCGGGCGACCTGGATCTGAAACCAACGGACGTCTCCGGCTGGTACGACCACCAGACCTGGGCGTTGGAGCCGCTGGTGATCCCCGAGAAGATGCCCGAGGCCAAGCACCTGGAAATGGACGACAACTATCGCAAGCAGCTTCTGGAGTTGTTCAAAGGCATCTTGGCCCTGACGCGAGAGACCCACATCAAGCAGGCCGAGATTCCCACGCCGGGTGACGCGGCGCCCGATTTCGGACCGCCGAAAACGATCGTCCGCATCCATCCGGAGTTGAGCGCCGAGCCGCTGGCCACGCATTACCTCCGCCGCGCGTTGGCGTATCGCTTCATCCGGACCGTGCTGGAGGAGAACTTCGGTGCGGCCGCCATGGCGGAAATGCACCGGCAGACCGCCGCCGGTCCGATCGAGGTGGATCTGGCCGCGGAACTCGACGCGATGGAGGGCCTCTTCTTCGGCGCCTATCTCACCGTGAGTCGGCAGCTCGGCATGTCGCCCGACGCGTCGCTTTCACCGGCCGTAGCCTCCGCGGCCGAAGCGTTCGAGCGTTGGCTGGCCGACTTGACCAGCGACCCGGACGTCGGCCAAGACGCCCGCATGATGGTGCCCGTCTTCTACGACCTTTTGCGGGGGAAGACCAAGGTCTGGGTGTTCCTCGGCTGGTCGACCCGGCCGGTGGAAGTGACGTTCGCCAAGCGGCCGGCCGCCGAAATCCTCGACGCCGCCGGCGAACAACCGCCGCCCGGCCGCGTCGAGTTGCGATTCCAATCGAGCCGGCACACGCTGGCCTATCCCGTCACGGCCGAGGTCTACGTCACGCGGATCCTCGACCGCGACGAATTCCGCCGGCATTGCGACACGCACCAGACCCGCTCGGCCATTCTGCGGAATCTGCAGTAGCCCGGATCACACCTTCGGTTCCCAGCCCGGCTCGTACTGGCGGCCCCAGAGGGCCTGGGCGTCCGGGTCGTCGAGGATCCGCCCGGTCTTCGGGTCGCAGTGGAGCGTGTGGCCGGTGCGATGGGCGATCGAGCCGAGCAGGCACAACAGCGTGCTCTTGTAGCCCCGCTCGATCTCGGCGTTGGGGACCGAATCGCTGCGGATGCCGTCGAGGAAATTGCCGAGGTGGACCGCGTCGCCGCCGGGGGCCGTCTGCTCTTCGACGAGCTTGTCCATGCGGTCGTACCGCTTGTACCCGCCGCCGTCGAGCACCAGCGTGCCCTGGTCGCCGTAGAATTCGGCCCCGAACATCGAGCCCTCGAACCCGCGGCGGTGCCAGTTGCGGCCTTCCCAGGTGATCATCTTCTCGCCGAAGTCGAAGTTGACCACCTGCGAGTCGGGCGTTTCCTGGTCGTCGTCGAAGAAGTACAGCCCGCCGCCGGAGGAAACCTGCCGCGGATAATCGACGCCCAGCCCCCAGCGGCAGAGGTCCAGGGCGTGGACACCGTTGTTGCCGATCTCGCCGGTGCCCCAGTGCCAGAACCAGTGCCAGTTGTAATGGAGCGCGTTGCTGCGATAGGGACGCCGCGGCGCGGGGCCCTGCCAGAGATCGTAGTCGAGCCAGTCGGGCACGGCCGTCTCGGTCCCCCGGCCGATCGACGAGCGCTGGTTGTTGTACCATCCGCGGGAGAACAGCACGCGGCCGATCGCCCCTTCGCGGAGTTTCGCCATCGCTTCGATGATGCCCGGCCAACTCCGCCGCTGCGTGCCGATCTGCACCACGCGGCGGTATTTCCGGGCGGCCTCGACCTGCATCTCGCCCTCGCGGGGATTGTGGCAGCAGGGCTTCTCCACGTAGACGTGCTTGCCCGCCGAACAGCCCAGGATCGTGGCCGGTCCGTGCCAATGGTCGGGCGCGGCACAGACGAGCACGTCGACCGACTTGTCGTCGAGGATACGGCGGAAATCGGTCACGGCCTTCGGTTCCGCTGCCGCGATTTCACCGACCGCCTTGGCCGCCGCCGCCAACCGCCGACGGTCCACGCCGCAGACGTAAGCCACCTCGGTGTTCGGCTGCTGCTGGAACTGCGTGGCCAGGCTCGTCCCCCGGCCACCGGTGCCCATCACGCCGACGACCAGCTTCCCGCCGGGCGGCTCCTCGGCGGCCCAAGTCCTCGTGGCGACACTCAGCGCCGCGGTGCCCACGGCGGCGCTACCCAAAAAACGGCGACGACTGACGGAATCCGACATGGCGAACCTCCTGGAGTCCTCGGAGACGACGGTGGACGGTAATCTCGAACGATGCAAAAAGGGCGTAGCTGAATTCGCAAGAATTCAGCCAATCGCAGCAGGCCCCCATTCTACACGCTCGCCGGTCGCCGCAACAGCAATTCCCCTGCTTGGCGACCCCCTTTCATGCGACGCCGGCCTGGTCTCGGCGTCCCGCCGCCGCAACTCCCGCGGCCAATACCCTTGCTCTTCCCGATCCCGCCGGGGATCTTTCTGCGTTTTTCACGTTCCCTACCGCCGACGGGAGTTCCGCGAGGAACTTGCCCGGTTCGTCCAGTGGCACAACGCTTGGCGCCCGCACACATTCCTGGATGGCCGGACCCCAAATGAGGTCTACTGGATTCCGCTGGATCGTGGGTCTCCCTCCAACGCTGCCACTAACTCAGCCCAAAGCTCCAACATGCCCTCGTAATAGTCACTGGGCCATTTGCCAGAAGAACCCGATTCCCTGAAATGTGCGTACTGGTTCGTGGTGGCGCGAAGAAACCGACAAAACCGTTCACTGTCTAAACCATCCAAGGTAACGCTACTGTCTGCCATAACCGAGCACTCGCCCAGAGGCAGCATCACGCACGCCGTTAGAATCATGGCCGACTGCTTCATGTTGACTCACTGCATCGAGGCGTAGACGAGCTTCTTCATTTCGCCGCCGAAGGCGAATGGGCCGGTCGGGTTGATCTGAACCATGTAGATCGTAATCAGCTTGTTCTTCGGATCGATCCAGAAACGCGTCCCTGCTGCCCCGCCCCAACTGTAGACACCGTCTTTGTCGATACTGAACCCCAGGCCGAATTGAAAGCCCGGCGAACCCTGAATCCCGTCATCCAACTGGTTGGTGCGCATCAGGCGGACGGTTTCCGGCCGGAGGATGCGCCCGCCGTCGAACTTGCCCTCGTTGAGCAACATCCGACAGAACGTCAGGTAGTCGGACGCGGTGGAGCACAGGCCGCCCCCGCCCGAATAGAATCGATTCGAGGAATCGACGAAACGGCGCGAACTCATCGCATTGGCCGGCTCGAGGCCGCCGTTACCGTTCGGGGCGTACATCTGCGCCAGGCGAGGCAGCTTGTTCTGCGGCACGGTGAAAAAGGTGTCTTCCATGCCGAGCGGCTCGAAGATGCGTTTCCGGAGGAACTGATCCAACGACTGTCCTGACGCGACTTCGATCACCCGTCCCAAGACGTCGGTCGAAACGCTGTAATGCCAGCGGGACCCGGGCTGATGTTTGAGCGGGATTCTCGAAAGCTTCTTGACGGTATCCTCCAGGGTCCGGTCGGTAATCAGTACGCCCGCACTCCTGTACCGCTTGTCGACTTCGCTGTTTCCGAAGAACCCATAGGTGAACCCCGAGGTGTGGCGCAACAGGTCGCGCACCGTGATCGCTCTCTCCGCAGGGACTTCTTCATAGCGTGTTTCGCCGTCATCACCCGTTGTTTCAACGAGCACCATCGTCTCAGCCATTTCCGGCAAGTACTGGGAGATCGGGGCGTCCAGCCCCAGTTTGCCCTCTTCCACCAAGATCATGGCGGCAACGCTCGTGACGGGTTTGGACATCGAATAGATTCGAAAGATCGTGTCGTCGGTCATGGGGAGCTGTTTCTCGCGGTCCCGCTGTCCCCAAGTGCCGGCGTAAACGATCTGGTCGCCCCGGGCCACGAGACCGAGACCACCCACGAGCTTTCCCTCCTCGATGCGACGCTCCATGGCCGGGAGGATCATCGCCAGCTTATCGGCGTCAAGTCCGGCGGCCGCGGGCTGGGCCGGCTTTTGGCCTGGTTTGTTCGCGAATTCGGCGAGTTCCGCCCGTCGCGCCGCGATGCGTTCCTCGGCCGACTTCTGTCCGGCCCGTGCCCACTGCCCCCAAACTCGCAAGTACTCCGGAATGGGTATCCCGCCATCGGCGTTCGCATCCAACGCGGAAAAAACCTGCACGGCCAACTCGTGGTCGGAAAGCAGCTTCGTCGCATGCTTGACGAATTCCGCTCGCTCGACCAAACCGTCTTCATCGTCGTCCATCCCTTGAACGATCGCTTTGGCTTCATCAGTAATGATTCGGTTCAAGACATATTCGGCTTGGGTGACGACTCCGTCCGCGTTGCCATCGGCGGCTCGAAAAATGCCGGCTCGTGCTTCGGGCGTCATGTAACCACCCTTGTCGACGTATTCCTCCCTCGTGTGTTTCCCGTCTCGGTTCAGGTCGGTCCGGTCGAAATGGTTCGAGTAATCATCGAGTTCCTTGCTCGCAGTTCCCCGCTCCAGCTTCGCCCCCAGTCGTTGGAGAACGTCGGCGACAGCCACACCCCCGACCTTCGAGGGAGTGCTGCGCGCTGGAGAAGGTGGCTGGGCATAGACCGCCTGGGCTGAAATTCCCGAAACGACCACCATGCACCGCAACCAAAACCAGGCCTCTTCGAAGATTCGCATTTCTCGCTCCTTCTGAACCAAAACACTCTCCTTTCGATCTGGGGGATAGCGTCGTTCTTTCCGCGTGTCTATTTCTCAGCCACATCATACACGTACAGAATCTCTGCGTGGCGCAAATACAGTCTTCCCCCGCACACGACCGGGTGAGCCCAACTGGGGGCTTGGCCCTGAGGTACGAGTTCGAACCGGCTGACGACTTCGTGGCCGGCCGGGGTCGGCTTGACCAGACCGACGACCAGGCGTTCGGCGAGCGTGTAGAGCATCCCGTCGGCGTAGGTCAGCGTCCCTTTGCCCACGCCCGGTTCGGCGTACTGTATTTCGCCGGTATCCCAGTCGAGGCAGATCCACTTGCCCGAATTGCAGATGGCACTCGAGCCGTAGAGGTAGCCGTCCAGCAGGATGACGTGGTCGTGATGGTTGTCCATCTGGTCGGATCGCCAGACCTCTTCCACCGACGCTTTCCGGCCGTCGACCTTGATCTTCCACTTGACCGAGCCCGTCTTCAGACCGCTGACGAAGATCTCCCCGTCGTGATAGACGGGCTGCAGCACGTTTTCGTCGTGCAACGCGACGTGCTCGACCTGCCAGAGCAGTTCGCCCGTGTCGGCGTTGACCCCGATCATCGACTTCAGCGCCGTGGTGATGATCATCCGCAGTCCTTGATATTCGGCCAAGGTGGGCGTGGCGTAGCTGGGCGGCTGGCCGACGCTGGGGGCCTTCCAGACGACCTCGCCGGTCAGCTTGTCCAGGGCGACGACGCTGGTCTTGCCGCCGGGGCAGCAGATGAGCCGATCGCCGTCGATCAGCACCGATTCGGACAACCCCCAGAAGATGTTCTCGCCCCCGAAGGCGTCGAGGATATTCAGCCCCCAGATCTTCTTGCCGGTGGCCGCTTCCAGGCAGACGAGTTCCCCCAAGGGACTTTCGTCGTAGACCCGATCGCCGTCGACGGTCGGCGTTGACCGGGTGCCGGCAACCTGCTTCGTCCAGGCCTCGCCGTTGGGTGTCTGCCAGAGGGTGCGTCCGTTGGCGGCGTCCAAAGCGGTGACCACCGTCTTGTCGTCGATGTTGCCCGAGGTGAAGATGCGCCCCTCGGCGATCGACACGCTGGAGTATCCGTATCCCAGTCCTTGGGCCTTCCAGATCAGCTCGGGGCCTCCCTCCGGCCATCGGTCGAGCAGTCCCGTATCCGGCGATTTGTTGTCCTGATTAGGACCGTGGAATTGGGGCCACGACGGACCCTCGGCCCGTGCCGGCAGGGCCAGACAGGCCAAGAAGAAGATCTGGATGATGAAACGGGACGAAGTGTGTGTAGTGAGCATCGGCGTTGATCCTTCTCATGGCTGCAAATGGGGTGAGCCCTACCGTTCGAGACGGAGCGTCACCAGGGGTTCGAATGGATCGAAAGACTCGTGCATGGTCCAAGCCATGGCCCGCAGCAGGATGATCCGGAAATAGGGATCGTTGAACGTGAAATAGTTGTGGCCGGCGCCCGAGACGAAGACTCTGCCCCGGCCCACCTCCTTGGTCCACATCACCGGCCACGGCTTGCCGTCGAGATCTCCGATCTTGGGAGGACCGTTTAGCGGTTTGTTGGCGATGGCCTCTCCGGCGGGCGAAGTGACCAGCGGAGTGATACCTGCCGGGTCGCCTCTCAACTGCCAATAGAACTCGTCGGCCAGATCGAACTTTGCCGGAAAGCCCTCGAAGATGGGAGATTCTTTTGCCGCGTCGGTGAGCGTCACCGGCGTGGGCAGCACGCCCCATTTGGTGGCGCCATTTCTCTTGTCCCATGCCATCCCGATGCAATTCGACAGCTCTTCGCCCGAACCTTGCATCAAGGCCATGTGAATGAAGATCAATCCGCCGCCGCGCTTTTGATAGGCGTC
>DATLAN010000321.1:0-6977 GCA_035527455.1 Thermoguttaceae bacterium | reverse complement strand
CAGCCTGGTGCGCGACATGACGTTCCGCGCCAACTTCCTCATCGACACCATCGCCTCGACGTCCTGGATGTTCATGAACCTGGGCTTCTACATCCTGATCTTCGAGAACACCACTTCGATCGGAGAAGGCAGCGGCTGGGGCAAGTACCAGTTCTTCCTCTTCCTGGCCACCACGCTGCTGATCAACAGCATCGTCCGCGGGCTGTTCCTCGGCAACGCCATCGAGTTCAGCGAGCAGATCCGCACCGGCACGCTCGACTTCGCGCTGGTCAAGCCGATCGACACCCAGTTCCTCATTTCGCTGGGCCGCATCGAGTGGTCGGCGATCGGGCCGTTTGTCTGCGGGCTGGCGCTGTTGGGCTATTCGCTGGGCCGTCCGGAGTTGAACTACACGCCGGGCGTCCTGGAGGCGATCCTGTACGTCTTCTATCTCCTCTGCGGGATCGCGATCTATTACAGCCTGATGATCGCCATGGCCTCGACCAGCATCTGGCTGGGCCGCAACCGCACGCTGCTGGATTTCTGGTTCTACATCACGAACTTCTCCCGCTACCCGATGGAGATCTACGACCGGGGCCTGGGCGTGGTGCTGTTAGGTTTTTTCACCTATTTCCTTCCCGTGCTGGTCGCGGTGAACGTCCCCGCCCGGCTGCTGGTCCGACCGTTCCACCTCGACAGTCCCCAAGCCTGGTTCCTGCCCGGCTTCGCGGTGATTGCCACGATCGGGAGTCTCGTGGCGTCGCGTTGGGTGTTCAAGCGGTCGTTGTTGAGTTATCGTAGTGCGAGTAGCTGAGGGGGGCGAGGGGCGAGGGGCGAGGGGCGAGGGGTGAGGGGCGAGGGGTGAGGGGTGAGGGGTGAGGGGCGAGGGATTGGGGGTTAGCGGTGCTTGACGCAACCGATTATCAACGAGCCGTTTAGCGGGCGGGCTTGCCCGCCGTTTTGCTGCGGCCGACAGTCACGCTAGGGACTAGGAGACGGACGCCGGCTAACGTGCGGGAACATCGTCGCACCATCGATCACGAGGGTGCAAGACCATGACCAATGACGAAAGGCACGATTCCGACCGACCGACCGCCAGGGCCTGGCCGCGCCGGCTGTGGCTGGACCTGGTCGTGCTGTCGCTTGGTGCAGTCGTCATCCTCATTATTGTCCTGCCCACGCTGCAACAAACCAGAAGTCACACCAGATCTCCGTGTTCGAATAGCGTGCGATCGATCGGAATCGCGCTGCAGGCGTATTATGCGGAGCACGGCTGCTTTCCGCCCGCCTACCAGGCCGACGAACAGGGACGCCCGATGCACAGTTGGCGGGTGTTGATCCTGCCGGGTCTCGGAGAGCAAGAACTGTACGAGCAGTACGATTTGGCCAGTCCCTGGAACTCTCCGAACAACATGGCCCTCGCCGAAAAAATGCCGGACGTGTACCGTTGTCCCGGCGACACCTCGGCGGGGCCGCACGATACGAGTTACGTCATGATCGTAGGGCCGGGGACGTTGTCCGACGGAACCGGCACGACCCGCGAGTCGGCATTCACCGACGGGCTCCAGAACACCATTGCGGTCACGGAGATGGCCCGCTCCGGTATCCACTGGATGCAGCCGCAGGATTTGCCGTTCGATCGAATGAGCTTTCAGATCAACGACGACGCGGAGTTCTGCATTCGCAGCGAACATCCCGGCGGTGCAAATGTGGTCTTTTGCGACGGTTCGACGAAATTCATAAGCGACCGCACGGATCCGCACATCGTGAAAACCATGCTCACCATCGCCGGCGGGGAGGATGTGAGCGAGTTTTTCGAGAACCAATAGGCGGCCCCCAAAATCGACACCGTCATTACCACTGCGAAGCCGCAAGCGGCATTCTCCACTACCCACTATCCACTACCCACTGCCCACTACCCACTGCCCACTGCCATGCTTCTCGCCTACAGCTCCAACGCCTACCTGAACTTCCCTCTCGAAGAAACCGTCGCGCGAATCGCCGGACTCGGCTATGCGGGCATGGAACTGCTGGCCGACGTGCCGCACGCCTGGCCGGCCGGATTGCTTGCGGAGCGGAAACGGGCGATCCGCCAGTGCCTGGCCGAACACAACCTGGCCATCTCCAACGTCAACGGCTTCATGATGAACGCCGTGGCCGATCCGCGGCAGCCGTACTGGCACCCCTCCTGGATCGAGCCGGACCCGAACTATCGGGCGATCCGCCGCGAACACACCCGGCGGGCACTGAAGCTGGCCAGGGAACTCGGCGCCGCGTCGATCCAGACCGAGCCGGGCGGGCCGCTGGAAAAAGGGCAGTCCTGGGAGCAGGCCGCGGGGGTCTTCTACGACGAGTTCATGCCCTGCGTCGAAACGGCCCGGGAGCAAGAGGTCCTGCTGCTGATCGAGCCGGAGCCGGGGCTGATGATCGAGACGTTCGAGCAGTATCTCGAATTCGCCGGCCGGGTCGATTCGCCCTGGGTGGGACTGAATTTCGACGTCGGGCACGCCTTCTGCGTCGGCCAGGACCCGCAGGACTGGATCGCGCGGATGGCCCCGCACACGAAGCACTACCACATCGAGGACATCGCCCCCACGCGCGAGCACGCCCATCTGATTCCCGGCCGTGGGGCGATTGACTTTCCGGCCGTGTTGCGGGAAATTGCCAAAACCGGCTACGACGGCTGGATCACGGTCGAGTTGTATCCCTACATCGACGACCCCGACGCGGCCGGCCGGGAAGCCAAGACGTTTCTCGACGCGACGATCCGGGAAATCACCCATGACCCATGACGACGGCCGCTCGCGGCTTCGCAACCCCTCGACGCTCCGCAGCCCCTCGACGCTCCGGGCCTATCTCCAGCTCGTCCGGCTGCCGAACGTCTTCACGGCCATGGCCGACGCGGCCATGGGCTTCCTTTTCGTCCAAGGGATCACCAACTCTCGGGACGGTTGGACGCTCGGGCTGCTGATCGGCGCATCGAGTCTGTTGTACGCCTCCGGCGTGGTGTTCAACGACGTATTCGACCACCGCCTCGACGCCCTGGAGCGGCCCGAGCGCCCGATCCCCTCCGGCCGCGTGCCGCTTCGGGTGGCCGCGTGGCTGGGCGGCGAGCTGATGTTGCTGGGCGTCGCCCTGGCGTGGCTGGCGGGATACGTCTCGGGCAGTTTCCACCCGGGCGTGGTCGCCGTCTTGCTGGCCGGCTGCATCCTGGCCTACGACGGCCTGTTGAAGCGGACGCCCGTCGGACCGCTGGCGATGGGCGGCTGCCGGATGCTCAACGTGTTGTTGGGCATGAGCGTGGCCACGGTCGCGGCGTGGCAGACCGAACATTGGCTGGTCGCCGGCGGGGTGGGCACGTACATCGTAGGCGTGACGTGGTTCGCCCGGACCGAAGCCCGACGAAGCAGCCCCCTGCAACTCGGCCTGGCCACCGCCGTCATGATGCTGGGCATCGGGCTGTTGGCCTGGTTTCCAAGCTTCCTCGAGTGGCCGGCCGTCCTGCGGCTACAACCCGAGGGCTGGCAGATGCTGATGCTGGTCCTCGGGCTGTTGATCGGCTGGCGTTGTCTGCGGGCGGTTCTCGACCCGATTCCCCCCCGGGTGCAAATGGCGGTGGCCCATGCTATCCTATCGCTGATCGTGCTCGACGCCGTTATCTGCTTCGCCGTCCGCGACGACGTCTCCGCCCTGGCCATCCTCTTGTTGCTCGCCCCGGCGATGTACCTGGGCAGATGGATCGAGTCGACGTGAGAGGGAAACGTTTAGCGGGCGGGCTTGCCCGCCGTTTGTTTGCGGCCAAAAGCCGCGTTGCCGTTCTGTGGACTGGGGTTCGTTGTGGAACGTGATTGGCCATGATGAGTATTTGTAGTATTGTGATATCCTGCGTTCGTGTCGGCAGCGATGCCGCGCAAGTCAGAGAACGCACTGAGAAACGTTCGATGAGCCGCTCCGGATCCCAAACCATGATCTCCAATTCGGTCATTGGCCGCAACCAAACGGCGGGCAAGCCCGCCCGCTAAACGGTGTTCTCACAACCAATCCCTAATCCCCAGCCCCGAGTCCCCAACTCCCATGTTCCTCGGCTACAACACCAACGGGCTGGCCCACCACGACCTGTTCGACGCGGTGCGGCTGTTGGCCGAGATCGGCTATCGCAGCGTGGCCGTCACGATCGACCACGGCGCGTTGTCGCCGCGGGTGGAGCCGTTGGGAAAACCGATCCAGCGATTGCACAGGCTGCTGGAAGAACTGGGCATGAGATCGGTCATCGAGACGGGCGCCCGATTCCTGCTCGATCCTAAGGAGAAGCACGAGCCGACGCTGCTGTCCGCCTCTGCGGTCGGCCGTCATCGACGGATCGACTTCTACAAGTACGCGATCGATTGCGCCGTCGAGTTGGGCAGCGATTGCGTGTCGCTCTGGTCCGGCGTGCTGCGCGACCCGATCGCCCGGGCGGAGGCCGTCGCCCGGCTTGTCGACGGGCTCGATGAAGTGCTGCACTACGCGGCGCAGCGCGGCGTGCCGATCGGACTGGAGCCGGAGCCGGGGATGCTCGTCGGGTCGATGCGGGATTACGAGGCCCTGCTGGAGCAGATCGATTCGCCCGGTTTGCGTCTGACGCTCGACGTCGGCCACCTGCACTGCCAGGGCGAGGTGCCGATTGCCGAGGTCGTCCGTCGCTGGGCGGACCGTCTGGTGAACGTCCACATCGAGGACATGCGAGCCGGGGTCCACGAGCACCTGATGTTCGGCGAGGGCCAGATCGATTTTCCGCCCGTCTTGCAGGCACTGGCCGAGGTGGGCTATCCTGGCGGGATTCACGTGGAACTCAGCCGGCACAGTCACGAAGCCCCCACGGCCGCCCGGCGTGCGTTCGAGTTCCTCGACCCGATGATAGGGAGCCGTCAAGAGACAGATTGAGAGGACACGATGCCCAAGAAAACCATTTTGCTGTCGATCCCCGGCCTGCGCGAGAAGGACGTGGCCGGGATGCCGAACCTGCGGGCGATGACGGCCGGCGGGTCGATCGCCGAACTCGTGCCCGGCTTCCCGTGCGTGACCTGTCCGGTGCAGGCCGCCATGACCACGGGCAAACGGCCGGCCGGTCACGGCGTGGTGGCCAACGGGTTCTATTGGCGGGACCAAGGGCGGGTCGAGATGTGGACCTCGCCGAACGATTGCATCGAAGCGCCGCAGATCTGGGACCTGCTCTCGCACCAGCCGGGCGAGTGGACCTCGGCGGTCTGGTTCCCGCTGCACGCCAAAGGCTGCGAGGCCGACTACGTCTGCACGCCGGCGCCGATCCATAACCCCGACGGGTCCGAGTCGCTCTGGTGCTACACGCGGCCGACCGAACTGTACGGCCCCTTGCGCGACGAGTTGGGGCATTTTCCGCTCAGGCACTTCTGGGGTCCGATGGCGGGCATCCCGTCGAGCACGTGGATCGCCGACTCGGCAATCGTCGCCGCGCGGCGCTGGAAGCCCGACTTCTTCTACATCTACCTGCCGCACCTGGACTACGCCGCCCAGCGAACCGGTCCCGAAAGCCCGCCAGCGGTGGCGGCCGTGGGCGAATTGGACGCGGTGCTCGGCAAGCTCTCGGCCGGTTTGTCCGAGGCGTACGGCGAAGAGCCGTTCTGGCTGATCGCCGGGGAATACGCGATTTCGCCGGTGGATCACGTCACGTATCCCAACCGCGTACTGCGCGAGGCCGGGCTGCTGGCCGTGCGCGAAAAGGACGACGGCGAGCACCTCGACCCGGCGGCCAGTCGGGCGTGGGCGCTGGTCGATCATCAGTTCTCCCATGTGTTCGTGGCCGACGCCGATCCGCAGATCGTCGCCCGAGTCGCCGATCTGTTTCGCGGCCGGCCGGGCATCTCCGAGGTGCTCACGCCCGGCGAGCGAAGCCGTTACGCATTGGACCATCCCCGTAGCGGCGAGGTCGTCTTGATCTCCACGCCGGACAGTTGGCAGGCGTACTACTGGTGGACGTCCGACGATCGCGCGCCGGCGTTTGCCCGCACGGTTGACATCCACCGCAAGCCGGGCTACGATCCGGTGGAACTGCACGTGGACCTGGCCACCAGGAGCATCCCGCTGGACGCGCCGTTGATCCGGGGTTCGCACGGGGCCCCGGCGGTCGATCCGTCGCAGCGGAGCGTAGTGCTGTCGTCCGAGCCGGTGACGTTCTCCGGACCGACGGCGGCCGATACCGAGGTGTTCGCAATCGTGCTGCGGCAGTTCGGGATGGAGCCGGGAGAATGAACCTTGTGGTGAGGGTGGCACGCCCTGAGGAACGAAGGGCGTGGATGACCGGCCAAACCACGCCCTTCGTTCCTCAGGGCGTGCCACCACGTTGAAGACGTTGCATCCGTGTGGCCCCTTACCCTGCGGGAGACTCCAATCATGCGACACCGTTGCCTCGGCATTCCTCTGTTCGTGCGTCTTTCAGGTCTTGCAATCCCGTCATTCCTGCTGGTACTGGCGGCGGACACGGCCTCGGCGGCGCCGCCCGACGCGGCCCGGGTGCAACAATTGGCGCAGTGGCTGGACGAGTCGCCCCGCGGCGTGGGTGCGACCATCGACGATCGCCCGGCATGGCGGGCGATGGCCGAAGCGCCCGGCTTCGAAAACGTCGTGCCGGAGGCCGAAGCACTCCTGTCGCAACCGATCCCCGAGCTGACCGACGAACTGTTTCTCGACTACTCCCGTACCGGCAACCGTTCGCGCTGCCAGCGCGTGCTCAGTCTGCGGCACGGCCGGGTGGGCCAATTGGTGCTGGCCGAGTGCATCGAAAACCGGGGCCGCTTCCTGCCGGCCATCGAAGAGGCCATCCAGGCGGTGTGCTCCGAGAAGACCTGGGTGATGCCGGCCCACGACGGCGGCCTGCGGAACTTCAACGGGACCACGAATGAAATCGACCTGGCCGTGGCCGCCGTGTCCTGGACCTTGGCCACCGCCGACTATTGGCTGGGCAACAAGCTGAGCGAAGACGT
>DATLAN010000320.1:0-3558 GCA_035527455.1 Thermoguttaceae bacterium | reverse complement strand
GAACAAGGAAGAGATCATCGAAGCGATCAAGGCGCAGCAGCAGGCGATGCAGCAACAGGCCGCGGCCGGGGGCCAGATGGTCCCGGCGGGAGCGGGATGATGAATTCGACAGACTTTCGGCGCAAGTGCAGAGACGAGCTGGTGGAGTACTTCAACCGGCCGGATGGGAATCATGGACGGGAAGGTTACATCTTCCGAGCGAAGGTATTTGATGAACAGGGCTGCGAGTCCAGGGTTGGCTTCAGCGCAGACGAAATCGAGGACGGCCGTGCGTCCGCTGCGCGCATGAACGAGTCGGAGATCCGCGACATGGTGTGCAACGAAGGCATTCCGGGAGCGGCGATCAAGATCGCAGACAAATGCGTTGATACGATACTTGAATCGCGTACGCACGATAGGCCGAGAACAATGAACGCACGATACATACGAAAATCCACCGTGGAAGCCGACCGCAAGCGTCACATGCTGGCCCAGATCATCGGCCGGCCGCTGCCGCCGGATTTCTTCGGGTCGGTGCAGGTGAATCTGAAACAGGGCCGTCCGCTGACGGCCGACGTCAAACAGAGCGTGATAATTGAACACCAGCCGGGAGAGCCACAAATGCCATAGGCTCCAACATGAGAAGTCGTGACAACTGAATAGCAGTCCCCCAGGGACGATCCGAACAACGGAACCCCTATCAGCGAGCAACGCAGCTCGTCGGTAGGGGTTTTTCATTCGCCCTCAGTGGGCGTTACCCCGACCGCCGCGGGGAACATCGGCGGCTCGACCCTTCGGCCAGGGTGACAGGCCGTTTCGGGCGACTCCTGAGCCCGCAAGCAATGTGCAAGGAGCAGTGAGATGGCGACGGAGCAAGACGACATGATCGAACTGGACCTTCTCGCAGACGTTGACGGCGAACCCGCGGAGGATCCCACGCCCCCGGCGCAGGATCCCGAGCTGGAGGCCCCCGACGATGCGGCGACCGCCCAGACGGAACCCGAGCCCGAACCCGAGCCCGAACCCGAGCCCCCGGTCGACATCGACTGGGACAAGGTGGACCCGTCTCGACTGCCGCATGAAGTGGTTGAGCAATCCCCGGCGTTCCGGGGGATTCTCTCTCAGCTCCAGCAAATCAGGGCGACCAACGCCGAGTTGATGGAGACCGTGAGGCAGGGCATGGCCGGGCGCAACGCCGCGCCGGCCGCGGCCGACCCGGAGTACGACCCCGAGGAGTCTATCACGCGGGGCGAGTTCGAGCAGCGGATCCGCGACGAGATGGCTAAGGCGGAATCCGCACGGCAGGAGAAGCAGCAGCAGGCCGACGAGCAAAAGCGCCGGGCCCGAATTGGCGATTCGGAGCGGGCGTTGTGCGCCGACCCGAAACTGATCTCCCGGCCCCCGACGCTGCGCCCCGGCAACGTCTTGGCCCACGTACCCGACTTGCAGCAAACCCACCCCGCGCTGGTGGCGGCGCTGCTGGAGTCCGACGACCCGGCCAAGGAGTTGTACAACGAGGTCATTCGTCGCGTTCCCGCGTTCCGCGAAGCCTATGTGAAGTACCGCAAACAACCCAAACCCACATCCACGGCCCGCGCCGCATCCCCGAGATCGCCGCAAGCGCCGTCCGATCGCATCGGCGACGGACAGGACACGAACCTCTTGGCCTCCCTGACCGGTCTGACGCCGGCGGAAGCCGCGGCGAAGTTCGGCTCCGACGACGGTTCGTGGATGGACCTCGACACCGAGGAAGATCAGTAGGAGCAACCCATGGCACTTACGCACTTTGACACCACAACCAATCTGAGGGTCACGCGACAAGACCCGAGGGTGTGGTTGTACGGACAGTCCAACACCTTCTTCGGCAAGTTCGTCGGCCCGATGGGCAAGGCCAGAAAGAACGACTCCGGAGACGGCGTAATCATCGAAACCAGCGCCAACGCCATCGTGCAGTTGAGCATGGAGTTCACCAAGGCGAAGGGCGACAGGGTGACGATCCCCCTGCGCGTTCCCCTTTACTCCGCCGGCGTCACCGCCGACGGCGACCTGGAAGGGACCGAGGAAGAGCTGACCTTCCACGATTTCTCTTTCGAGTTGAAGTCCACCGGCCACGCCGTGCGCGGGTCCGGCGACCTGTCGGATCGGCGCGTCGCGTTCAACGTGAAGGGCCAGGCGAAAGAGGCCCTGACCGAATGGATGGGCCGCCAGATCGACTACTACGTGCTCTGCGCTATGTCGGGTCTGGCGACACCGGACGGCAACGTGGCGGCGGTCGCCCCGGCGGCCACGCGGCGATGGATCGGCGGTCAGACGGCGGCGGGCGTAGTTGCGAAGGTGGCCGCACTTGAGGATCTGAACGTGGCGACGGACTACCTGTTCGGACCCCAAGTGATCACGACCGTCAAGCGCATGGCCCAGCTCTCCGTTCCCAAGGTCCGGCCCGTGACCATCGGCGGCAAGGACCATTACGTGATGTTCATCCACCCCTATCAGGTCAAGGCCCTCAAGGCGACGACCGAGTGGGGTCAGATCCACCAGAACGCCAGCGTGCGCGGCGAGAAGAACCCGATCTTCACCGGCGCGCTGGGCATGTACGACAACGTGTGGCTCCACGAGTGGGAGCGGATCGAGACCCGCGACGGCGACGGCGCGGGAATCGAAACCTACTTCGACGCCGGCGACGCCGGCACGCCGCTGGACGCCACGATCGACGCGGCCCGCGCGCTGTTCTGCGGCGCTCAGTCCGTGATCGAAGCGTTCGGCCGGACGCCGAGAGCGCTCGCCAAGCAGTTTGATTACCATCGCAAGTGGGGCGTCGGCATGGATTGTCATCTCGCCGTCGCCAAGCCCGTCTTCGACAGCCTGGACTACGGCGTCATCGCCGTGGACACCTGCATCGTACCCGACTAATCCCCCCATCGCCGAATGAGGGTCGGGATGAAATCGAGTGAGACACGACAGTTGACAGACGCACCGAATAGGAGTGCACACATGAAGTCCACGCGAACCATTCTGGTCATTCTTGCGGTCCTTCTGGTCGCGGCCGTCGTTCCCGCCGCCGCCCAGGCCCGCAAGCCGTACACGTTCACCGTCTTTGACGAGTTCATGCAACCCGTCACGCAGGCGGTCACCTACACCATCTACAACGGCGACGGCGGCGCGGATATCACCGCGACGTGCTACACCACGCCGACCGGCGCCACGGCGGCGGATTTCACCAACGTCACCGGCGGGTCGATCCAGTTCTGGTCCACCGCGGAGTATGTGGACATCACCGCCGTCAACGACGCGATGGCGAACGCCACGCGGACCTACGACCTGTATCCGTACGAACATCGCCTCATGTTGTCCCAGCACGTCGGCGTGCTGGGGGCGACCACGTACACCGGCGCGCTGATCGGCGTCGGGTCCACCTGGACGGGCAACATGCTGCTCGGCTCGACCGGGGCCGGAGTTGACGCGACGTTCTGGGGCACCACCGCGGGCGATTTCCTGAAGTGGGATATGTCCGAGGACTATCTGTTCTTCGAGGACACCGACTGCGTGCTCAACGAGGGCGCGACGCTGATCTTCTACGAC
>DATLAN010000319.1:0-16291 GCA_035527455.1 Thermoguttaceae bacterium | reverse complement strand
CGGGTCAGGGGGTACTGAGGGCCTGCGCAGAAACAACTTGTCCAATGGGGTGGCACGCCCTGAGGAACGAAGGGCGTGGTTTGGCAGGGGTTCCACGCCCTTCGTTCCTCAGGGCGTGCCACCCTCGCTGAGTTCCTCAGGGCGTGCCACCCTCGCTAATGTACGGGCTGTTTCTACGCGGGCCCGAAACGGGCCGTTGTGGACGCGATTCAAGGCCGATAGCGCCAGTCCACTTTGCCACGATATGCCATCGTCTCGTCCACGAGCGAAAACAGGCCGGGATCGTACCGCTGGAGCGCCTCGCGGGTGGTGATCGCCTCGGCGGCGTCATGGGGTGGAATGTTTTGGCCTGCCGCGTCGAAGTAGGCCAGCACGCCGGTGGTCCAGTACTCGACCCGATCGTGGACCGCGGCCGTCCCTTTCCAACGCCCCTTGCTCATGGCGGAGTCGTACAGCGTCCCGAGCCTCCGGTCGAAGCGGACGTCCATGCGCTGGACCCGCAATTCGTACTGCTGCAGGTCCTTTTTCTTTTCCCAGTCAGGATCGACTGCGCGGGTGCCGGTCACATGATAGATGGCCTTGGCAAAGACACGAATGACCTGGCAGTCCGTGGCGTAAGGGTCGCCGCGCAGATCGCCCAAAACGTTCTCCTGGCCGACCACCAGCAGCTTCATTTCCGGCGAGTAATCGAGAAAACGGGCCATGTGGTCCGGGCCCTTGCCCTCAACCGTCTTGTACTCCGGCAGGTCGGACAGTTTTTCATCAGGGCCCAAAACGACCAGCCTCGCGCCGTCGGCGATCAGCGCCTTGAGAACGTCGTGGCGGTAGGCGAACATCTTGCGGATCGTGTCGTTGGCCTTCAGCAGGGCCTCGTCGGAGGCCCCGCGCCCGAGAACCGTGAACTCGCGCGCCCAGGTGAACTTCGTGTAGAACGGGTCGATATGGAACTTCGCCGGCGGCGCCTCCACGTTGGGTAGCGGTTGCAGCCATCGGTAGCGCCAGTCCTGGTCGGGCCGCAGGTTGAAGGTGCTCCTGACCAGTTCGTAGCCTTCGGGGTCGTAGATCTTCAGTTGCTCGCGGCGGCCGACGGGGCCATGGTTCCAGTTGTTCACGCGGTTGCAGTCGAAATAGACCTGGGCGATCTCGGCCCAGTATTCGCCCGCATTGCCGATGGCGTAGGTATCCTTGTAGAGCCCTTTGGCCAGTGCATCGTGGTAAGCGGCCTCCTTGCGGTCCTTCCACGTCGGGTCCAGCCTGCCCAGCGCCCCGTCGATCGTGTGGCAGAATTCATGTACGGCGATGCTCTCGTCGTCGTAGCGGTCCAGGGGCAGGCTCAGCAGATTCTCTTCGCCGAAGCTGGTGGGCAATCCGCCCGTGCCGCGCACACGCTGGTTGAGATAATCCGGGTTGGGTTGGTTCCTGTTTTCGGGAAGGTCGGTATAGACCTGGTCGTTGCCGATGATCGCCAGGTACATCCCCCCATCGACCAGGGCCTCGAGCACGTCGGGCCGGCCGGACAGCATGCGGGCGACTATCTCATGCGCCCGACGCAGAGCCGGGTCCGCCACCTCGCCCGCCGCGACGATCGGCATGCCTCCCACGTCGATGTGCTTCTTGTAGAACTCGCGTGCGGCATCCCTATGCTCCTCACGAACCCTCTCGAAAAACGAATCGGGCGGCGCGGTCACCGCTGGAAACGCACTGGCCCACGCGCAGCCGGCCGCAACCGCCGCCAGTAGCAGTTTTGTCTTCATCGTATGCCTTTCATCCGGGTTGAAGAGTTCATGCCACGTTCGGCCGAATCGCCGTCCGGCTCCTTCAGGATCTTCTCCCAGAGCGCGAACCGCGCGGGCGAGAGTTTCTCCAGCGCGGCGAGATGTTCGGGGCCCGCACTGAGGCAAACGGCGTACACCTGGGCGAATTCCCCGAGATCTTCATGCCGTACGCGATCACCATAGTCGGAAACCGATATCTTGTCCGCCTTGATAGCTTCCTCCCAGTCGTCCAGTACCTTGGAATCCGCTTCCCGGGCCACCTGCTCCAGCGTGTGGCCCGCCTCGTGGGCGATGGTCAGGGCGTTGGCTCTGGGAACCATATTGATGTATCCCTTTCCGCCATGAGCACCGGCGCCGCCCAAGTCGGCGTAGACCGCAATGCCGTCTTCCCCGTCGTCGGAAACGGCCACGCAGGCCCTCATGTAGGGGCCGGGGAGCTTCTGGAGAATCTCGACCAGTTGGGTGAGTTCGAATCCCGTCGATTCCTCGATGGTCAACTTGAACCGATACTTCCCCGACGTCGCGATCCACCGCTTGCCCGACACGCCGCCGTTTCTCATCTTGACGTCCTCGGGACCGGAAACCACCTCGACCTTCGTCGTGCTGTCCCGGCCGAACTTCTCGAACAGCGGCCCGAAATGCGTTTTCAGCTTCTTGTCTTCCGCGATCGCCTCCGCAACGAACGCAAGTACGAGAATCGTGACGGCGAGAATCTTCAACTTCATGGGGGCAATCTCCTGGCACCAAACGGTTCTTGACATCGTTGTGCTTCCGCAAATGCTACACTTGCCAGCCGCGGAGTGCAAGCGCCCGCGCCCCATAACTCCAGTCAACCCCAACGTTGCAGAAAGGCGTAGCAGAATTCGCAAGGAAGTCAGCAATAAACGACACAAATGCGTGATCGATCATTGCTCCCAGGGTGCAGCCTTCCATTTCCGACTGAACCAATACATCCTCAACTGCGGATCGGGCGGAATCGGTCGAAGTCGAGGAATCGGTCGAGGATCCGCTCGCGGTGTTGTAACGGCTGCGGCCGATCGCGGCGTGGGCTGGCGGACACCCGGCGGTAGAGTTCCAGCAACCGCCGCCCGCTGGGAACGTGGGAGAAATGGCGGGTGATCGTCTCGGCGTTGTGTCGAATCGTCTCCGCCTCTTCGTCGCCTCGAATCGCCAGCGACGCCTCCACCCACGGATTGTGTTCCAGCAATCGGCGCCGCGGTGCTTCGCCGCCGCAGACGATCCGCAACACCTTCTCTTGGAGCGATTCGTCCAGGTCGCCGAAATCGACCAGCCCGTCGGCCGTCCTGGCGGCGATTCGTTCGGCCAGGTCGCCCGGCTCGTCGCGTCCGTAGGCCCGAAGCGTGCGGCGATAGGCATCGGCGATCGTGCGGCGAAAGACATCGATTCCGACCCACGGAACCGGGACGCCAAGCCGCGGACGAAGCCGGTCGAGTCGGATTCCCAACTCGGTGAAGTCGCGGGTGATCTCGGGCAAGTCGCGTCCCAGCAAGGGGTGCCCGGTCAGCCACGACTCGAGAAACACCATGCCGAAACCTTCCGCCAGGCTGGTGGTGAGAATGGAATCGGCGGCGGCCAGGTTCTCGGCAAACGTCAGTCCGCCCGGCGCGCCGACCTCGAATGCGCACGGCAGATCCAGTTCGGCGGCCAGCCGTTTCCAGCCTTCGTAGATCGGCACTTCGACCGGATTCAGCGGCGGCAACGTCAGCCCCAGCACCGTGTCCGGCGGGGCCAACGCACTGTAGAGCAATACCTCGCCGACGTTCTTCCGCCGGATGCAGCGCACCGGATAGAGCACGAAACGCCGGTCTTCCGCCACCGCGAACCGCTCGGCCAACCGCCGCCGGGCGTCCGCCCTCGCCGGCAGTTCGGCCATCGCGGGCACCGGATTCGGCAGCCGATGCAACTGTCGCCGAGCCACACCGGCGGCGAGCAGGATCTCCTCGTCGCGGCCGTTGAGCACCGCGTAATGAACGTTCGGCGCCTGCGGATACAGGCCGGCCGCCGTGGGGTCGATCCGCCGGTAGTTGTCCGGCCGAAAGTCCTCGGCGAAATCGTGGATTTGCAGGAGCACCGCGTATCCCGCTTCGGCCAACCGCGGAACCACCGCGGGCAAGCAGCGATTCTTGCCCAAGGCGTGGTTGTGGAAGTGGAGCACGGTCTGCCGGGGCACGAACTCCAGCCGGTCCAACGTGGCGGTCAACTGCGCGAACAACGCATCCGGTTCGGTCGGCGTGCTCGAGGTTTGCTGATCGTCGTAATCCAGCAAAGGCACCTCTTCGAGCGAGAGTCGGATCGAACCGAGTTGCTCGGGCAGCTCTTCGCGAAAATCTTCGCGCCGTCCCCCGAACAACAAGGCCGCACGCCACGGCTGATCGAGCACGGCGTCGAGCGAGGCAAGATGGTTCTCGATCACCCGGGTGACGCCGCCGCGATTCAGGTGATAGTGGAGGACAGCCAGGTTCATAGCCGGAAAGTCGGTGGCCGCGTCACGTTGTCTGGATTTTGTCAGGGCAAGCCCTGACCTACAAGACTGGATTCTGGATTCTGTCAGGGCAAGCCCTGACCTGCAAGAGTCACGATTTCTGCGGTGCGCAAATAGCGGTCGTAGATCCGCAGCCGATGCATTTTCACGCCGGTCAAGTCGGTTTTGATGATGCCGGTACCGGAAAGGTTACAGGTGTTCGAATCGAAGCGTCCCCAGCCGAATTGGCGCGTCGTGCCCCCGTCGCACAGCACGCCGTCGACGACCGCCGTGATGACGTTCGGCCCTCCGTCCGCCACGAAAGCCACATGGTGCCGCCGGCCTGCTTCGAGCGACCCGGGATCCAGGTCCCACGATCCGCCGTTACGGCCGTCACCGATAGTCAGCCGCATAGTTCGGTTCTCGCCCATCGACAAGGCCCAGCCTTGGCCTTCCTCGTTGCGCGTATCGAGCAACACCTGCCCGGGCGTGAAGCGATCGACCGTAAGCCACGTTTCTACGGTAAAGCCTCGCTGGTCGGCCACGGTAAGCGGCCGGTTTACCGCGAGCCCTTCTTGCGTCAATTCCGTTTCGCCGAAATCGGCGATTCGGCCCTCGGTCACCGCAGCGGTTGGGACATTCTCGTCGAGTTGCGACCACAGTCCTTCGAGCAACGTCCGATCGATCTCGTGAATCCTGGCCACCGTCTTTTGCGTCTCCGTGACCCAATACCGGTCGTCCTGTTCGATCAAGTCGGGATAGCTCATGCGGGTTGTCGGATTCTCGTCGTATAGCAGGACCTCGGCCTGCGACCAATGAATCCTACCCTTCTTGAGCACGCCGCCGATGATCCAGGCCGGATTGCGATCGTTGAACGACCGGCCGCCGTGCAGATGGTACCAGAAGAGGAACTTCCCGTTGGCGCACCGCCAGAGCTTGGCACACGCGCGGGGCTGTTTGACGATCCGTCCGCCGGGCGAGTAGGTCATCGGCTCGGGCGTGCTCCACGTCCACCCGCCGTCGTCGCTGTACGTCTGGCACGGATAGCCCATGGTGGTGCGGTAGACGCAAAACAGCCGCTCGCCGCCCAGCGGGACCATGTTGTGTTCTTCCTGCACCGAGCCGAAGTCCGCCTTGCGGATTCCGTGCTCGCCGGCCGGCCGCAGTTCCCAATGGATCTTGTCGATCGCCGGCTCGGTGAGGATGTTTTGGGAGCAGAAGAGCCATCCCTCGCCGTCGGCCAGGAAGTAGCGTCCCAGCTTCGTGAAGGCGAAGTAAACACGGCCGTCGGCCGTTTTGGGCTTGTCGATGCCCCAGAACATCTGCACGACCCGGCCATCTTGGACGAGCTGGTCACACGCGGTGACCCGCAACGGCAGGCGGTAGCGATCCGGCGACCAGGTCCGCCCGCCGTCGTCGGAGTATTTCATGGCGTACCAGCCGTGCGTGTCGTCGCGGCCGAGGTGGATTCGGTCGCCGTTGTAGGTGTAGAAGACGTAGACGCGTCCGCCGGGCGCGACCAGCGGCACGACCCACGAGGCGGCCGGCCCGTCGGCCGGTTCGATGTCCACCAGCTCCGACCACGTCTTGCCATGGTCCGAGCTGATCGTGGAGACGACGTGCTGTCCGCCCTGTCCTTCGTGTCCACGGCCGGTCGTCAGCGTGCAGAGCCAATCGCCGGCGTTGGTGACGACCACGTACGGCTGGTCGCAGTATCCTTCGTCGGGAATCCGGCTGCCGCGGGCGATGTTGCGCCAATCGGCCGCCAGTGCACCGGTGGCTAGAAGGAAAGTGGCCGTTGCGATGGCGAGAATCGCGGCGCGTGGCATCGTTGCTCGCTTCCTCTGTGAAATAGTCCGCATTGGAAAAACCCTCATTCAACGGGCACGCCTCCCACCATAGCCCCCCTCGTATGCCGTGTCAATCATCCGCGCATCGCCGAAAAGGGCGATCAAACAGGTCTTCAAACGCGGCCCCCTGTCGAGTACAATCGGAGGCGGAAAGTCGTCGCAATCATGAGGAAAATGATAATGAAGGGACCAGCCCGTTGCCTCTTGTTCGCCGCCTTGCTGGCCGCCGCCATTGTTCAGGCTGCTCCGCGTGCAGCCGGACAGTCGGCCGTCACCGCATCCTCGATCCACAGCGCCCCCTACCAGCCGCAGTTCGCCTGCGACGGCCTCGGCGAGACGCGCTGGGCCAGCAAGCAGTCTTCCGGGCAGGCCCAGTGGCTGCAGATCGATTTCGGTCGAAGCGTGCCGATCCGCGACGTTCTGGTCCATTGGGAGGCAGCCTACGCCGTCGAGTACGAAATCCAGGTCTCCGACGACGCCAGGCAGTGGAGCACCATCGGACGAAAGGCCGACGGCAAGGGCGGCAAAGAACTGCTGGCCGATATGGACGGCCAGGGCCGCTACGTCCGCATCCTCTGCCTCGAGCAAGGACAACACGGCCTGTCCTCCATCTGGGAGGTCGAATTCCCAAACGGCGAAACCGCCAAAGCCATGAAGGAGGCCAGACAACAAGCCGAAGCACTCGGCCGGGCAACCGAAATCGAAAGACGCCAACTCCTGGCCGGGCAGTTCGAGAAGCTGGGCATCGACGAAATCGTCTTCGCCGTTCGACAACCCGGCACCGACGGCCACTGGTACGCCAACTTCTCCTATTACGCCTTCGACACGGAGTTGAAGTGCTACCGGGCCGGCGGGCGGTTGTGCAAGCTGGACGTGAAGACGGGCGAAGTCACCTCGCTGATCGACGACCCGGAAGGTTCCGTTCGCGATCCGGTCGTCCACTACGACGCCCGGAAGATCCTCTTCTCCTGGCGCAAAGCCGGCACCGAACACTTCCACCTGTACGAGATGGGCGTCGACGGCTCGGACGTCCGCCAGTTGACCGACGGCGATTGCGACGACATCGAGCCGTGCTATCTGCCCGACGGCGACATCGTGTTCGTTTCCAGCCGCTGCAAGCGGTGGGTCCAGTGCTGGGTGACCCAGGTGGCCGTGCTGTATCGCTGCGGACCGGACGGTGAGAATGTCCGCCAGATCTCCGCCAACTGCGAACAGGACAACACGCCGTGGGTGCTGCCCGACGGGCGAATCACCTACCAGCGGTGGGAATACGTCGACCGCAGCCAGGTCCACTACCATCACCTCTGGTCGACCAATCCCGACGGCACCGGGCAGATGATCTACTTCGGCAACCTGCAGCCGGGCAGCGTGTTCATCGACGCCAAGCCCATTCCCGGCACGAGAGACGTGATCGCGATCAACTCGCCCGGCCACGGACAAAAGGAACACCAGGGCCACGTGGCCATCCTCGCCCAGCGGCGCGGCCCGGACGACCAGGCGTCGCTGCGCAACATCAGCGACGGCAGCTACCGCGACCCGTACGCGCTGAGCGAAGACGCGTTCCTGGTCGCCCGCCGGAAGGAGATGGTCCTGATGGACCCGGCGGGCCAGACCGTCGTGGTCTATTCCCTGCCGCCGGAGTACGGCGACGCGGAGCTTCACGAACCGCGCCCGATCGTCCAACGGAAGCGCGAACGGGTCATTCCCTCGCGGATCGCGCCGCAACAGTTGACCGGACGGTTGATACTGGCCGACGCCTACGTGGGCCGGAACATGACCGGCGTCGAGCGCGGCCAGATCAAGAAGCTGCTGGTGATCGAAAGCCTGCCCAAGCCGATCAACTTCACCGGCGGCATGGACCCGCTGAGCTACGGTGGCACGTTCACCCTGGAGCGCATCATGGGCACGGTGCCGGTCGAAGAGGACGGTTCGGCCTACATCGAACTGCCGGCGATGCGGAGCTTCTTCTTCGTGGCGATGGACGAGAACGACCTGTCGGTCAAGCGGATGCAGAGCTTTCTGGCGGTGCAGCCGGGCGAAACCACCAGCTGCGTCGGCTGCCATGAACAGCGAACCAACACGCCGTTGCCCAGCTTCAACTTGCAGGCGCTGCAGCGGGCGCCCAGCCGCATCGAACCGATCGAGCACGTGCCCGACGTGTTCGACTTCCCCCGCGACGTGCAGCCGATCCTGGACGGGCACTGCGTGCGCTGTCACGACTACGACCGGCCGGCCGACGCGCGGGCACCCGACGACGGCCCGCGAGCCGGCGGCATCATCCTCGCCGGCGACCACGGGCCGATGTTCTCGCACAGCTACTTCACGCTGACCTATCACCGCCAGTTCGTCGACGGGCGGAACGACCCGAAGAGCAATCTGCCGCCGCGGTCGATCGGCACCTCGGCCAGCCCCTTGATGAAGAAGATCGACGGCTCGCACTACGGCGCAAAGCTCTCGCCGCAGGAGACCGACGTGATCCGCTACTGGATCGAAACCGGTGCCCCCTATCCCGGCACGTACGCCGCGCTGGGCAACGGGTCGATCGGCGGATATCACCAGAACCGGCAGATCGAAACCGACCAGCAGTGGCCGGCCACCCAAGCGGCGGGCGAAGCGATCCAGCGCCGTTGCGGCTCCTGTCACCGGGGCAATACGGTGCTGCCGCGGAGTCTTTCCGACGAGATCGGCCTGTCCTTCTGGCGTCCCAACTGGGACGACCCCCGGCTGAAGCACAGCCGGCACATCCTGTTCAACGTGTCCCGGCCCGAGAAATCCCTGATCCTGCTGGCACCGCTGGCGAAGCAGGCCGGCGGGTTCGACGTTTGTCGTGCGGAAGGCAGCGACGCACAGGCGCCGCCGATCTTCGCCGACACCAGCGATCCCGACTACGAGAGGATCCTTGCCATGTGCACCACTGGGAAAGAGCGGCTGGCCGAACTGGGGCGCTTCGACATGCCCGATTTCCGCCCGCCGGGGCCCTATCTGCGCGAGATGAAGCGTTACGGCATCCTCGGCGAAATCCCGGGCGAGAGCGAGAAGATCGACCCGTATGCCCTCGATCGGAAGTATTGGCGATCGTTGTGGTACGGGCCGCCGTGAGCCATGGACATCTCCCCCTCCGTCTACGAACACGCCGTCGGAAAACGTGCTGCGGCTGATGGAGTACGTTCGCGGCCGGTGATCTCTTTGTGACACGCCCTTCGTTCCTCAGGGCGTGCCACCCGCTTGCAGGTCCTCTCCGGCGCCGCCGCTCACCTCGCCGCGCGCTTTCCGATGCAGTACAGGGCCCGATCGGAACGGCAAAAGACCTGCCCTTCGCTGGGCACCAGGGAGCTGCGGAAGAGTTCGTTTTCCGGCGCACCGATCTGGTTTCGGGCGACGATTGCCAGTTCCTTGCCGGGCTTGATGACCAGGGTTTCACCGGCCTCGTTCTGGATGTAGACCAGTCCCTGCCCGGCGACCGGCGACGCGGCGTAGTTGCCGCCGAGCCGCTCGCGCCAAAGCTCCTCGCCGCTTGTTGCGTCGTAACAGGTGCCGACGCCGCTCATGTTGACCACCAGCAGGTAATCGCCCAGGAGGATGGGCGAAGAGAGGTCGCGTCCGCCGGTCCGCGGGGTGTGCCAGATCATGTGCGATTCGGTGACGGTGCCGCTGCCGCCGGGCCGGACGGCGTAGACGTCGCCCGCCTTGCCGTTGACCACGAACAGCCGTCCTTGGCCGAAGGCGGCCATCGGCGTGCCGCGGCCGTTGAAGCCCTGGCAGAACCAGTGCTCTTTGCCGGTGGCCGGATCGTAGCCCCGCACGCCGTGCTCGCCGTTGAGGATCAGTTCGCGGCGGGCACCGGCGTCGATCAGGATGGGCGTATTCCAGCCGCCGCGCGGCCGTTCTCCGCGGTCGGTCCGCCAGAGGATTTCGCCGTCGCGGACGTTCAGGGCGACGAGGTACGACGGCCCCTCGGCGTCGCAGTTCTGGATGACCGTTTCGCCCGAGATGATCGGCGAGGTCCCGGTTCCCCACGGGCCGGGAAAGGTGCCCAGGTCGCGCGACCAGAGTTTCCGGCCGTCGAAGTCGTAGCAGTGGATTCCGCCGCGGCCAAAGAAGGCGACCACGTGTCGGCCGTCGGTGGCGCAGGTCGGGCTGGCATAGCCGTTGAGCACGTGCGTCACTTCGGCGGTTCCGACGGCTGCGACCTGCCGCCAGACGACTTCGCCCGTGGTGCGATCGACGCCGAAGACGATCCGCTCGACCTGGCCGTTCTCCAGCTTGCGTGCGGCGGTCAGGAAGATCCGCTCATCCCAGAGGCACACCGACGAGTGACCCCGTCCCTCCAACTCCGTCCGCCACGCCACGTCGCCGGGTCCCCACGTGACCGGCATGTCGAGGTCCGAGCAATGCCCCGAACCGTCCGCACCACGGAATTGCGGCCAGCGGGACTCGGCCTGGACGTCGCCTTGCGGCAAGAGGCTCAAGATCAGCGTGGCCAAGAACAGAAAAGTCAAGGCGACGTTCGACACGGCGTCTTTTCCCCGCCGCTGCCGTTCTTGACATCCGGGTCCGGGGGCATGAAGGTTGATGGACATCTGGTGCAAACTCCTCTTTACTGCAAGGTTACGGGCAATCGGGATGCCAGTCTCCGATTCTAGATGCCCTGCGACGGCAAAGCAAGTCGAATTTCAACACGCTACCGAACGCTTTGGACTTCTAAATCATCGCGAAATAGTTCCGCACCGCTGCGTCGAGGGCTTCGGTGGTGAGGGTCGGGGGTTGGGCGTGGAACTGGCAGTAGATGCGGACCTGGTGCAAGAGGTCCTGCACGTGGCAGAAGCGCAGCGGACGGCCGGTTGCCTGGTAGTGGGTTTGCAGAAGGTTGTCGACCGCGGCACTGCGATAGTCGATGCCCATCCTCGACGCCGTTTGCTCGAACAGTCGGCGGAACTCGCTTTCCGTGGGATCGCGGACCTCGATCTTGTAGGGGATTCGCCGCAGGAAGGCCTCGTCGACCAGCTCCCGCGGCTCCAGGTTGGTGGAGAAGACGATCAACTGGTCGAAGGGGACCTCGATCTTCCGGCCGCTGGGCAGGTTGAGGTAGTCGCAACGGCGCTCCAGCGGCACGATCCAGCGGTTGAGCAACTCGGCCGGGCTGATCCGCTGGCGGCCGAAATCGTCGATCACCAGCGTGCCCCCGTTGCTCTTCCACTGCAGCGGCGCCTCGTTGATGCCGGTGGCCTTGTTGACGGTGATCTCCAGATGGTCCATCGTCAATTCCCCGCCGACGATCACCGTCGGGCGGCGGATGCGGACCCAGCGGTTGTCGATCAGCTCGTCGCGAAGCTGCCCGTGGTTTCCGTCCGGCGGCAGCGGCTCATGCAGATTGGGATCGTAGAGGCGGACGATTTCGCTGGCGACGCTGATCGCGTAGGGGATCCAGAGGCCTTCGCCCAGCGCTCGGGTGATCCGTTCGGCGATGCTGGTTTTGCCGTTGCCCGAGGGACCGTAGAGGAACAACCCGAGGCCCGAGGCGATGGCCTGTCCCAGTTGGCTGAGTGTAGTCCGATCGAGCATCAGGTCGGCGAAGGCCGCCTCGAGTTGGTCGAATCGGGGGAGACGGTTGCGGATCGACTGGGCGCGGACTGCGGCCACGTATTGCGAAAGCGGAACCGGGGCGGCGCCGAAGTAGGTGCTCTGCTCCATGAAACGCCGCGCCCGATCGAATCCGGCCGCGGTGATCTCGTAGACGTAATCGTTGACCGAGGCGGTGTTCTTGTAGACCACCAGTTGGCTCTCCTTCAACCGGCGGAGCACTTGCGAGGTGATCCGAAAGGGCAGCTTGATCTGCTGCGAGGTTTCCCGGCCGGTGGCGATCGGGCGGCTGACGAGGAACTTCAAGATCAGGCTTTCCGCCCAGGCTTCGTCGATCCCGGCCTCGGCAAGCGAATTGGGGGCCAGCGGCGTGAACTGGCCGGCGTCTTGGCCTTCGTCCGTGTCAGAGAGTGGATCGCGCCGCCGCTCGGCCGGTTGCGGTTCGAAGATGGCCTCGGTCTTCCACGGCGGCCCGGTCTGTCTGCGTGGGGCCAAGGCGGTCGCCTGAGGCATGTCACGGCCGTCCACGTCGTGGCAGTTCCCGGCCACGAGTTGGGCCATTTGTTGCCGGAACGCCGCGCGCTGGGCGGCGGACATTTCACTACCCATCGATCTGCCCCCGTCATCACAAGCATAGCAGAGTAGCAGAGTAGGCCGGAACAAGCGCAGCGCGGTTCCGGCACGTGGCTTTATGCGGCCTTTCCTCACCAAATGCCGGAACTGCGCTGCGCTTGTTCCGGCCTACTCATCTTGGATGAGTTCTCGATCCCGTCATCACAAGCATAGTCCGCCAGACCAACGCAAGGTCGCGGCAGTAGGCATGGCGCGTCAAGAACACCGTCTTGGAAGCCTGCCCTTGAAAACGTTACCGGCCGTCGCCACAATGGACGGTAATCCTTCCAGTCCGGCACGAGATCACGGCGTGATAAGCTCAATACTCCCGCGGCCGCATGCGCCCTTGGACGCGGCTGGGGAGGCCTTGGATTCTCAAGAAACCTTCCGCGTCGGTCTGGTTGTAGGAGCCGCCGCCTTCCATGGTGGCGATGCCTTCGTCGTAGAGGCTGTTGGGGCTGGTGCGGCCGGCTACCTGGATGTTGCCCTTGTAGAGATTCAAGGCGACCTCGCCGCTGACCGGCTTTTGTGCTTCGTGCATGAAGGCCATCAGCGCGTCCATCTTCGCCGTGTACCAGAATCCGTAATAGACCATCTCGGCCACTTCCGGGGCCAGCCGGTTGCGCAGGTGCATCAGATCGCGGTCGAGCGTGACCTGCTCGATCAGCCGATGGGCCTCGTAGAGGATCGTCATGCCGGGCGCCTCGTAGACGCCGCGGCTCTTCATGCCGACGAAGCGGTTCTCGACCACGTCGATCCGCCCGATGCCGTTGCGGCCGCCGATTTCGTTGAGCGCTTGGACCGCCTCGAAGGCGGTTTGCCGTTGGCCGTTGACCGCAACCGGCACACCGGATTCGAAGCCGATGGTGACGCGATCGGCCCGGTCGGGCGCCTCTTGCGGCGAAACCCCCATGCCAAAATCGACCAGCTCGACGCCATTGACCGTCAGGTCCTCCAGCCGTCCGGCCTCGTAGCTGATGTGCAGACAGTTCTCGTCGCTGCTGTAGGGCTTCTCGGCCGACGCCTTCACGGGAATCTTTTTCGCTTCGCAATACGCGATCATCTCGCTGCGGCCGGGGAACGTCCGGCGGAACTTCTCGATCCGCCAGGGCGCGATGATCTTCACGCCCGGCTCGAGCGCGTCGGCCGCCAACTGAAACCGGCACTGGTCGTTCCCTTTGCCGGTGGCCCCATGGGCGTAGGCATCGGCCCCGACTTCCCGGGCGACTTGCAGACAGACCTTCGAGATCAACGGCCGGGCGATCGACGTACCCAGCAGGTAGACGCCCTCGTACCGGGCCTGCCACTGCATCACCGGGAAGGCGAAATCACGGCACAGCTCTTCCTGCACGTCGACGAACCGGACCGACTTGGCCCCGATGTCGGCGGCCTTCCGCCGGATCGCCTCGCGATCCTCGCACGGCTGACCCAGATCGACGTACACGGCGTGCACGTCGTATCCTTCGTCGATCAGCCAACCCAAAATGACCGAAGTATCCAATCCGCCCGAATAGGCGAGAACGCAGTTTGGCATGGCTGACTCCTGCCGGTTTGTGGTCGTAAGACTCCCAATACACCCTGTGAAGTTTACGTGCCCGGCCGGTCGGACGCAAGGTCTTCACGGGCACCAAAGCCGGGGCCTTGGAGGGCATTTCCGTACGATGCTGTGGACACCCGAAGCCGCCGCCAGGTTCGCTGTGTAGGACCCACGCACAGTGGACTTCCCGCGATCCTCTTGAAATCCCCCGGCCAACGGGTTAGGATAACGGTGGAGGACTGGTCATGACAGAATCACTTGAACAAGCATTCGCCGAAGCATCGAAGCTCTCGCCGAAGGAGCAAGACGCGCTGGCCGGCTGGCTGCTGAAAGAACTCGAATCGGAGAGCCGCTGGGGAAGGCTATTTTCCGATTCCCAGGCGGCCTTGGGGAAACTGGCCGCTGAAGCCATCGCCGAGCATCGCAGCGGCCGTACAGAAGAACTTGACCCGGGCCAGATATGATCTCCCGAACCACCAGGAGGTTTCGGCTGGCGTTAGCACAATTGCCGGGGCAAGTTCGGCGACAGGCCAGCGAGGCTTACAAACTCTTCAGCCAAGATTCCAATCACGCCAGCCTGCGATTCAAGAAGGTGCATGCCACGGAGCCTGTCTATTCGGCTCGAATCAGTATTGGATATCGGGCCGTCGGCGTGCTCGATGGCGACGAGATCGTCTGGTTCTGGATCGGTTCCCACACCGATTACGAGAAGGTGTTGGAACGGCTCTAGCTGATCTGATGGGGCACCGTGGTTGATCCCACCGCGGATCTACGCCAACTCATGCACCACCACCATGTTGTGCGCCGTCACGGCCAGCCCGGTGCCGGCGATCAGCACGATGCGGTCGCCCGATTCGAGCAATCCGGCGTTGCGGCCCCACGTGGTGATGTAATCCAACAGCACCTCGCTGTCGCCGGTCGGGGCGCCCGAGAGCGGGATCACCCCCCAGTACAGACACATCCGCCGCAGCGTCGACGGCGAATCGCTCACGCCGACCGTCGGCACGTAATTGCGGTTCTTCGCCAGAGAAAGCGCCGTGGCCCCGCTGGCACTGGCGACCACGACCAGTCGGGCGTCGAGTTTCTCGGCTATCCGCCCGGCGGCGTAGACGGTCGCTTCGGTGATCTGGTTGACGCCCGCGGCGTCGAGGTCCGGCTCGGGCAGCGGCGGGCGCCGGCGGCAGAGCGGCTCGGTGGCCAACGCGATCCGGTGCATCATCTCGACCGCCTGACGGGGATACTCGCCGATGGCCGTCTCGCCCGAAAGCATGCATGCGTCGGCCCCGTCGAGGATCGCGTTGGCCACGTCGGTCACTTCCGCCCGGGTGGGAATCCGCGAGTGCTGCATGCTGTCGAGCATCTGCGTGGCGATGATCACCGGCTTGCGGCAGCGGTTGCACGCGGCGATGATCTCCTTCTGGACCACGGCCACCCGGGCGATGTCGATCTCCACGCCCAAATCACCCCGGGCGACCATCACGCCGTCGGTCGCTTCGACGATCTCGCCGAGCCGGTCCAACGCCTCGGGCTTCTCGATCTTGGCGATCACCTGGGCCTCGGAGCCGTGCGACCGCAGGAGCGATTTCAGCCGGCGGATTTCCTCAGGTGTGCGGACGAAGCTCAGGCCCACGAAATCGACGCCGCTTTGGGCTGCCCAGACGGCGTTGTCCAGGTCGGCCGCTCCCAGCGCGGGGGCGCTGAGCTTCACGCCGGGCAGGTTCACCCCTTGCCGGCTGCGGATCAAGCCCGGCTGAACGACCGTGCATCGGGCGTAGTCCTTGCCCACCTCTTCGACCGTCAGGGCGACCGTGCCGTCGGCCAGCATGACGCGGTCGCCGACGGCCAACTCGTCGATCAGCGGCTCGTAGGTCGTGGTCAACTCGATCGGACGGTCCGCCGTCGGTTCCCCCCCATCCCGGCCTTCTACCGGCGCGTGGGGCGGGAGAGGGGAAGTGCGAACGAAGCGGATCGCAGCGCCCGAGTCGCACGTCAATTCTCCGCCGGGCAACTCGCCCAGGCGGATCTTGGGACCGGCCAGGTCGGTCAACACGGCCACCGGCTGGCCCAATTCGTCCGAGGCTTGGCGGATCGCGGCCAGCCGGACTCCATGCTCGTCGCGATTGCCGTGGGCCATGTTCAACCGAAAGACGTCCACGCCGGCGACGATGAGTTCGGCGATCTGCCCCGGCTCGGAACTGGCCGGCCCGAGGGTAGCCACGATTTTCGTCTGGGAAGGCCGCGGAGGATGGGGCAATTGGCTGGCGGACATGTCAAGACTCTCAAGCAGGGGCATCGGGGTCGGTGTGTCGGGCTTTCATAGTAGCCGTCTCGCTCCTAGGACGTGAATCTATTACAGGACGAGACGGTTAGACTCTTTTCGAGTGCTGTTTTTTGTTTTCTGTTGCCAATCGAGCAGTTCGTTCTGCTGGTTGGTCGTATCTGTTGGGTGCGTGTT
>DATLAN010000318.1:0-16903 GCA_035527455.1 Thermoguttaceae bacterium | reverse complement strand
CTTGTTGGCGTTTTTTTCGTCATGGTTCGAAGCCCTCGTGTTTGGTGATCGTGGGTCGATCGTTAAGTCTGGGATGTAACGGTGGGTGGCACGCCCTGAGGAACGAAGGGCGTGTTTTCCCGACATATCACGCCCTTCGTTCCTCAGGGCGTGCCACCCCGGAGTCTGCCACGACGGTGTCGGAATCCGTTTGGTGCCGGGAATGTCGCCACCGGGTTGCCGCCGAACGTGCACCAGACTGCTTGTTGCATCTGACGGCGTCGCCGCAAGGATGGACTTAGGACCGGAGACAAATCACGTTTCGCGTTCCCCTGAAGGCACATGAAGGGGCATAGCAGCATGACGACCGCAACCGAATTGCCGGTGGAATCGACGGGCGTACTCGTTCGACGCCGGGCGGTCTTGCCGATCCGGCAAGGTTACGCGCGCATCAAACGTCTGCTCGACGTCGCGGTGTGCCTGGCCTTGTTGCCGCCGGCGTTGTTCGTGCTGGGCCTATGTGCCCTCATGGTACGGCTGGGTGATCCGGGGCCGGCGTTCTTCACGCAGTGGCGCACCGGCCGGGGCGGCCGGCGGTTCAAGATGTTCAAGCTGCGAACCATGGTCAAGAACGCCGCGGAACTCAAAGAGCGCTACGCACACTTGAACGAATTGACGTGGCCCGACTTCATGATCAAAGACGATCCGCGCGTGACGCCCGTGGGACGCATCCTGCGGAAAACGAGCCTCGACGAGTTGCCCCAGATATTCAACATCCTCAGGGGCGACATGAGTCTCGTCGGTCCCCGGCCCTCCTCGTTCGACGCCGGCACGTACCATCTCTGGCAGACGGAACGGTTGGAGGTCTTGCCGGGCATTACCGGTCTGGCCCAGGTCAACGGCCGGAACGACATCGACTTCGACGAGAAGCTGCGGTGGGACGTGCAGTACGTGGAATGTCGGAGCCTGCGATTGGACCTTGGGATCTTGTTCCGCACTGCGGTGGTCCTTTTCAGCCGGCGCGGTGCTTATTAGGAGTGGCCTACCTTGCTCGGGGAAACAACATGAAGGAATTACGATTTCGGTATGCGATACTCCTTGTCTGGCTTGTCGCACTGTACCACGCCGGGAGCCTGCTCGAGCCGATGGGCATGGCGACAATCATCGGTCCGCTGGCGGCGCTGATCGCGCTGCTGTTGCTGATCGTGCCGCAACTCCATCGCATGTCGCTCGCTCGGCTGCTGGTTCTTTCGGCAGGCGTGCTGGTGTTGGCCAAGGCGTGGCTGAAGTATCCGCTGAGCGGATCGGGCTTCTCGGCCACCGTCACGGAGACGTGCGCGCTGGCGGTTGCCCTATTCTTGGCGCGCCGGATCGGCCAGAGTCTGGACGACTTTCGCGCCGGCATCGGCCGGGCGATGCTCAGTCACGTCAACGAACGCTCGCTCCCTTTCTTCAGCGGACAGGCGGAGATGTATCGCGAACTCCGCCGAGCGAGACTCCATCGCCGCCCATTGTCTCTGATGGTCGTTTCGCCAAGACGGCAGTCGATCCGGGTTTCGTTCGACCGTTTCCTCAAGAAAGCGGCCGAGGACCTGGCCCGAGATTACGTCACGGCGCGGATCGCCGAGTTCCTTTCCATCGAGACGAAGGACTGCGACGTGCTCACGCGGCGAGACGACCGTTTCCTGTTGCTCCTGCCCGAAACCGACCGCGAGCAGGCGTGCCAGGCCGCCCGGCGGCTGGAAAAGGCCGCGCAGGAAAAACTCGGCGTCGATTTGGACTTCGGTTGCGCTGTCTTTCCGGACGAGGAGATCACGTTCGTGGGGCTGTTGGAGCGTGCGGAAGCGAACGTGCGCAACGGCGCGGAGGGGGCGCGCGCCGAGGCCCGCCCCGATCGGCGAACGGTCGGCCCGGAGCCGATCCCCGACCGGCCGCGTCGTGAACGTCCGCCGATGCCCCTGGTACCGAGTATCGTTCCCGATTCACCGACACCGGGCGCCAACGGCACGCCCTCCCGGCCTCGGGCAACTACCGGCAACGGTACTTCGCAGCCTTAGCCCCAGTCAGTGCAAGATTCCCCATCGCGCGAGTTTCGTCATGCAAGAATTGTCGGCGAACGTGTTCGACGCGCTTCGGCGGGAGAACATCCCCTACTGCCTGCTGCGCGACGGTCACCAACTCGACCGGCTCGACGGCGGCGGCGAGGTCGATCTGCTCGTCGATGACGGCCAACTTCCGCGGCTGGAGGCCTTGTTGGCTCGGTTCGGCTTCGTCCGGCTCAGGGCGTGGGGTCATTTCCCTCACCAATTCTTCGTCGCTTACGACGAACCCTCCGGCGGTTGGCTGAAGTTCGACGTGGTCACCACCCTGGCCTACGGCCGGCCGACCCGATCGCTTTGCCTGCCGTTGGCCGAAGGTTGTCTTGCCCGACGAGACCGTTGCGGTCCGGTGTTCGTCCTGTCGGCGGAGGACGAGTTGATCACATTGCTGTTGCACTGCGTGCTCGACAAGGGATACTTCGCGCCGGCCCGGCGCAAGCGAATCTGCGATCTGCGGCGCCGCCTGGGCGATCCGCGGCGTCTTGCCCAACTGCTTCGGACTTCCAAAGCGCCCGGCGCGAGTTGGTCGAACATCGCTTACTTGATCGACACGGAGAATTGGCCGGCCCTGCTGGCGGAAAGCAACAGGATTGCCGCCCATTGGGCCCGCCGCGATCGAATCGGGATCCTCGCACGGCGGGTCCGCGACCGGCTGTTGCGAAAACTGCACCGCTGGTTCGGCGTGATCAGACCACGGGCGCTTTCGGTGGCCGTGGTCGCGCCCGACGGGGCCGGCAAATCGACGGTGATCGCGTCGGTCGAGAAATCGTTCTACTTCCCTTCGCGCTCGATTTACATGGGACTGTATCCGAAGCGACCTGCGGCGAGAGCCGGGCGGCGAATGCCGGGAATCGGACTGGCGGCAAACCTGATCCGGCAATGGGGGCGGTGTCTTGCGGGGCGATACCACCGTGCCCGAGGTCGGATGGTGCTCTTCGACCGGTATGCCTACGACGCCTTGATCCCGCCGGCGAAACGGCCGGGACGACTCGGACGTTGGCGCCGCCGGCTCTTGGCCGCGGCGTGTCCCGCCCCCGATCTGGTCGTAATGTTGGACGCACCGGGCAAGATGCTCTTTTCGCGAAAACAGGAACACAGCGCAGCCATACTGGAGCGGCAGCGTCAAGGATACCTTGAACTGCGGCAGTGTTTGCCGCAAATGGTGGTCGTCGATGCCACCACGGATGTCCGGAGCGTGTGCCGCCGGGTCACCTCGTTGATCTGGCAGTGCCACGCACAACGCTTGCAAAGGGGCTGTCCGAGGAGCAGATCCGCCGTTTCGGCACGGGTGAACGGGAGAAGCCGCATCGAACGGACTTTGTTTCTCGGGCAGCCCCGAAGGAGGACTTCACGATGAGCCAATTAGCGACCGCGACGACCGGAGCGAGAAACGGACGCCCCGCGGAACGACCTCGCCGCCACTGTAAAGTGGCCTATATCATGTCGCGGTTTCCGGCACTCACCGAAACGTTCGTGCTCTACGAGATCCTCGAGGTTCAGCGGCGGGGCGTGGAAGTGGAACTGTTTCCCCTGCTGCGCATCCGGACCAACGTGATGCACCCGGAGGCCGCGGAACTGGTGCGGCGAGCCCATTTCCAGCCGTTTCTTTCCTGGCCAATCCTGCGGGCCAACCTGGGCTTCATCTTACGCAAGCCGCGGGTGTATTTCGCCGCGCTGTGGGCCTTGTTGCGAGGGACCTGGGGCAGCTTCCGGTTCTTTACCGGAGCGGTCGCCATCTTTCCGAAGACCGTCCACTTCGCCCGGTTGATGGAGCAACAGGGCGTCACGCACGTTCACGCCCATTTCGCCAACCATCCGGCGGCGGCGGCGTTCGTGATTCGGCGGCTGACCGGCATTCCCTACAGCTTCACGGCCCACGGTTCCGACCTGCACCGGGACCGCCACATGCTCCGCGAAAAGGTGGCGGAAGCGGCCGTGGTGATCACCATCTCCGAATACAATCGCCGCCTGATCGTGGCCGAGTGCGGCGAGCCGTTCCACCACAAAGTGGCCGTGATCCATTGCGGCGTCGATACGGAAAACCTCTGTCCGTCGGGCGAGGATGCGCCGACGACGCGGCAAGACGGGCCGCTCAGCGTGACGTGCATCGGAACCTTGCACGAGGTAAAGGGGCAAACGCACCTGATCGAAGCCTGCCGACTGCTCCGCCAGCGCGGGCTCGACGTCCACTGTCACTTGATCGGCGACGGTCCCGACCGGAAGGCGCTGTTCGCCCAGGTGTCGCAGAGCGACCTGGCCGACCGGATCCGTTTCCACGGATGGCGCACCCGGGCGGAGATTATCGAACTGCTGCGCCAAGCGGACGTACTGGCCGCTCCCAGCGTGCCGAGCAAGGACGGGCGGCGCGAGGGCATTCCCGTCGCCTTGATGGAAGCGATGGCCTGCGGCGTGCCGGTCGTGGCCAGCGAACTTTCTGGCATCCCGGAACTGGTCCGGCACGGCCAGAGCGGGCTGCTCGTGCCGCCCGGCGACGCCGCGGCACTGGCCGACGCGATCCAACGCCTGCACGCCGATCGCCCCTTGCACCGCCGCCTGGCACAAGGCGCCCGGGAGACCGTTCAGCGCGATTTCGATCTCTCGAAAAACGCCGCCGCGCTCACGTCGTACTTTCACGCGGGAGGTCCCTCATGCTCGTGATTCTATTCTGGGGCGCCATGGCCCTGATCGTCTACACGTACGTACTGTTTCCGGCGGCGGTGTTGATCCGCGGGCGGTGGTTTCGACGGCCGTATAGGAACGCCGAGATCACGCCGACTGTGAGCATGATCGTGGTGGCCCACAACGAAGCGGGCAGCATCGGCGCCAAGCTGGATAACCTCTTGTCGCTCGAGTACCCTCGTGACAAGCTGGAAGTGCTGGTGGCTTCGGACGGTTCGACCGACGCGACCGAAGGCATCGTGCGCGGTTACGCGAAGCACGGCGTTCGGCTGCTGGCGTTGCCGCGGCAGGGAAAGATTTCGGTGCTGAATGCGGCCGTGGCGGTTGCGACGGGGGACGTTCTCGTCTTTTCCGACGCCAACAGCATGTTCTCGCCCGGGGCGATCCGCGCGCTGGTCCGCCCGCTGGCCGACCCGGAGATCGGCGGCGTGGCAGGCGACCAGAGATATCTCGACGAAGACCGCCAGGTGAACGCGGGCGAGCGCACTTATTGGAGCTTCGATCGGATGCTGAAGGTCGCGCAGAGTGCGGCCGGCAGCGTGACCTCGGCCACCGGCGCGATCTACGCGATCCGCCGCCGGTTGTTTCGCGACGTCCCGCCGGGCGTGACCGACGACTTCGCGAACTCGACCGGCGTGATCGCCCGAGGATATCGCCTGGTTTTCGCCTCGGACGCGGTGGCCTACGAACCGGTGGCCAAGAGTAGCCGTTTGGAATTCGCCCGCAAGTCGCGAGTGATCACGCGCGGTCTGTGCGGGGTGCTGGCGCGTCGCGAGTTGCTCAACCCGTGGCGCCACGGCTTCTACGCCCTTCAGCTTTTCTCCCACAAGGTCGTGCGGCGGCTGGTCGTGTTTCCCTTGTTGATCCTGCTTCTTGTCAGCCCGTGGCTTTGGACCCACGGGTGGCCGTACCAGTTGGCCACCGTGGGGCAACTGGCATTCTACGGCTGTGGGCTGCTGGGGAAGCTGCTGGAGGAGACGCGCGTGGGACGCGTGAGACTTTTTGCACTGCCCCATTACTTCTGCATGGTCTATTTCGCCTCGCTGGTGGCGGCGCTGCGCGTCTTGCGAGGCTACCGCATCGATCTCTGGGAGCCACAACGCGACGAGGACGAAGGCCGGGCGGCCGACGGCCTTGTGGCGACGGCACCTGCGGAAAGGAGCTTGTTATGATTTGGCCGAAGACGACCGGAGCATGGTCCGCCGCGTGGGACGTGCGGCCGATTGCGTGGTTGATGGTCGCCTTGACGGCGGTTGCCGGGGCAGGAATCCTGTTTGCGCCGCGGCCGCTGCTGATCTTGGGGGCGGCCTTGGCTGCCATGCTGATCACGGTGCTGGCGGCCTGGCCCAACACGGCCACGCTCGTGGTGATCGGCATCCTCTACAGCAACGCGGCCGTGGTGGCGGTCACGTTTCACGGCGTACCGTATCTGATCGGGGCTTCGGTGTCGCTGTTGTTGGCGGTCCCGCTGATCCACTACGTCGTTCTCCGCCGGGAGAGATTGATCATCGGCCCCGTGCTTCCGCTGATCGGCGTCTTCCTCGTGATTCAACTGTTCTCCGCAACCTTCTCGAAGAACCCGGCTTTCTCGCTCGGCAAACTGGGAGTTTCCGTGGTGGAGGGGCTCTGCCTCTACTTCCTGGTCATCAACGTGATCAGGACCCCGGCGATGCTGCGGCGGGTAACCTGGGTGCTGTTGGGCGTGGGGGCCTTCCTGGGCGGACTGTCGACTCTCCAGCAAATCACCAAGACCTATCAATGTCAATACGCCGGATTCGCCCAGATGAGCGAGTCGTCGTTCCAGACCGACCAGGCGACCGCTCACGGCCAACTCCGCCAACGTCGTCTGGCCGGGCCGATCGGCGACCAGAACCGCTACGCGCAAATCATGTTGATGCTCGTGCCGCTGGGGCTGTTCCGCTTCTGGAGCGAGCGGTCGAGAAAGCTGCGGATCGCAGCGCTGGCTGCCACGGTGCTGACGTTGGCCGGCGTGGCGCTGACATTTTCGCGCGGAGCCGCCGTCGCGTTTGCGCTGCTCTTGGCGATCATGGTGTTCCTGCGCTACGTCTCCTTGAAGCAACTGGGGATCATCCTGCTGGGCATTGTGCTGGTCTTCTGCGCGCTGCCCCAGTACGGCAGCCGGCTGACGTCACTGGGCGTGTTCGGCTCGGCGCTGCAGAGAGAAGGACCCGGGATCGCCAAGGCCGACAGCTCGATCCGCAGCCGCTATACGGAAGCCATGGCGGCCGGGCTGATCTTCGCCGACCATCCGCTCACGGGAGTCGGGCCGGGAATGTATCCGGCCCACTACCACGAGTACGCCAAGAAGGTCGGGCTGAACGTGAAAGAATCGTCGCGGCAATCGCACACGTTGTTCCTGGGAATCGCCGCCGAACTCGGCGCGCCGGGGATTCTCGCTTTCCTGGCGATCGTGGGCGTGGCCTTGTGGAACCTGGCGCGGGCACGGCGGCGCTGCCTCCGCGGGCGGCCCGACCTGGCCCATCTGGTCACCGGTTTCATGCTGGCGATCGTCGCCTACTTGGCGGTCGGGTTCTTTCTGCACTTCGCTTACGTTCGCTATTTCTGGTTGATGCTGGCGCTGGCCGGAGCGGCCTGTTATGCGGCGCGGGTCGCCGACGTCGGATCGAAGGGGGCCACGGCGGCGGCTCGGCCGTGAACGTTATGAACGTTACGAGAAACAACTACCAGGCTTGGGTCTTGCGGATCCAATCGCAACTCGAGGGAAGATGCGGGAGCCGGCCACGGCGCGTGCCGCGGCGCGTGCCGGCCGTGCTCCCGCATCGAGGAGGTACACCGACGTGGGGCAAGTTGGCCGGTTGATCGCCGAGTCCGCCCGGCAGTGGCAACTGTCGAGCAAAGCCGCCGCGTGGTTGTTCTGGATTCCGTTGGTCGGTGCGGTGGCGATGGCCGCGGCGCGCCTGAGCAAGGAGACGTTCCGATTCTTCCTGCGCGAGGACGGGGTGTTGGAGTGGGCACAGTTCGTCTGCTTCGCCGTGGCCTGTCTGGCCGGCGCGGGCGTGGCATGGTATCGGTTCGCAGCCGGGCACCGGTGGCAGGCGGCGCTGTTCGCGCTGTTCACGCTGGCGATGTTGTTCGTCACCGGCGAAGAGATCGCCTGGGGACAGCGCGTCTTGGATCTGGAAACGCCCGAGTGTCTGGACATGGTCAACAAGCAGAACGAAATCACGCTGCACAACATCGGTTCGACTTTGAGCGTGCTGAACCTGATCATGCTGCTGGGCAGTGCCTGGGCGGCTTCGGCCTGCCTGATCAACAAGGGGCTGCGGTTGGAACGGATTTGGGCCGAAGCGGACTATCTGTTCGTCCCGCCGTTCTTTCTGGCGTCCTCTTTTCTGGTCGTGTTCGGTTACCAACTCGTGCGGCACGTGCTGTTGCCGAGGTCCGGATTCACGGTCACCCGGTACGGCGAATGGTCGGAGTTCTGCCTGGCGTTCGGGATTGCCGTGTTCGTCGTACTGAACTATCGGCGTTTGGCCAGGCAGCACGATCCGCGGCCGACGAGCATCGAGCCGGAGGTCGAAGCGGATCGTGAGGTTACCTAGGTTTCTAAAGTCAGCGCAAATGACACGACCATGACTTCCGCAACGGCCACCACGCTCGAATCGCCATCCGCCGTCCGACACACGGCGGTGAGGCGCCAGATCCGCGGCTCCAGTCTGCTGCTGGCCGGCCGGTTCCTGGCCAAGGGCGTGAATTTCGCCGCCCAGGTGCTGATCGTCCGGCACCTCTCGCAATCCGACTACGGGGCGCTGGCCTATGCGCTGTCGATCGTGGTGCTCGGTCAAGACGTGGCCGCATTCGGACTGCACCGGGCCGTCTCGCGTTTCCTGCCGATCTATCAGGAGAAACGGCAGTACGACAAGCTCTTCGGGACCATGATCATGGTCACCGGCATCGTGCTGTCGATCGGCCTGCTGATGGCCGTGGTGCTCTACGCGTGCCAGGGACCGATCGCCCGCGCGTGGATCGGCGACCCCCGCGTGCTTTCCCTGTTGTTGGTGCTGATTTTCCTGGCACCGGTCGAAGCGTTCGACAAACTGCTGTTGGGCATGTTCGCCGTGTTTGCCAGCCCCCGTTCGATCTTTTTTCGCAAGCACGTGCTGGGGCCGGGACTCAAGCTGCTGGTGGTGGTGTTGCTCATTCTCGGGGAAGGCAGCGTCTACTTTCTTGCCGTCGGCTACCTGGCCGCGGCCGCGCTGGGGGTGGCGATCTATACGGTCGTGCTGTTTCGGCTGCTGAAAAGACAAGGACTCTTCCGGCACTTCCACTTGCCTTCGATCACGATGCCGTGGCGCGAAGTCCTCACGTTCACCATCCCGCTGCTGACCTCCGAATTGGTTTACGTGGTGATGCACACCATGGACGTGATCGTGCTGCAATACTACGCCGGCGTGGGCGAGGTGGCCGTGCTGCGGGCGGTCCAGCCGTTGGCGCTGATGAACCAGGTGGTGATGGCCAGCTTCGCCATGCTGTTCACTCCGCTGGCGGCCCGGATGTTCGCCCGCAACGATCGCCGCGGAATCAACCAACTCTACTGGCAGACGGCCATTTGGATCGCCGTCTTTTCGTTCCCCATTTTCGCGGTCACCTTTTCGATCGCCGGGCCCGTCACCGTGATGTTCTACGGGGCGCGTTACGAGCAGTCGGCCGCCATCCTGTCGCTGCTCTCGCTGGGATGTTTCTTCAACGCGGCGTTGGGGTTCAACGGCCTGACGCTGAAAGTCTACGGGAAGCTGAAATACGTCGTGGCGATCAACGTCGCCGCCGCGGTGCTGAATCTGATCGCGATCCTGCTGCTGGTGCCGCGCTACGGCGCGTTGGGGGCGGCGATCGGCACGTGTGGCGCCTTGATCGCCCACAACGTCCTGAAGCACGCCGGGCTCCGCTTGGGGACGGGCATCAGGCTGTTCCAGCGGCGCACCATGAAGGTCTACGCGAGCATCGCCGTGGCAGCGGTTGCGCTTTGGGCGCTGCAAGCCGTGGCCGCACCGCCCGTGTTCGTCAGCCTCGCCTTGGCGGCCGTCGTTTCTCTGTTGGTGCTGCGGATGAATCGCCGCTTGCTTCGCGCGGACGAAATCTTTCCCGAATTGCTCCGCCTGCCGCTGGCCAAACAACTCCTGGGACGATAGGGGACGATCATCATGCTGCAAACCACGCTCGCCACCTCCTTCGTCCCCGGCACGAATCTCCAAGCAGACGCGATCGGCGCCAACTGGTCGTTCCTGCTGCCGAGCCTGGAACCGGGCAACGTGCTGTGCCTGGGGCGGCCGCCTTGCGCCGCGCTGCGGTCGCTCAGCCGTCGGGCGAGCGCCGTGGTGGTGCTGTGCCGGGACTTCCGGTCGCTGCGAGCGACGGCGGCGACTGCGCGAAAGTACCGACTTCCCAACGTGCTGCCGATACGCGTCGACCCCTCGCGAAAGCTTCCGCTGTGGCAAGGCCGCTTCGATCTCGCGGCGATTTCCGATCGGCGCCTTGCGCAGCGACTCTCTCGGAGCCGTGCTCTTCGAGAGGAGTTGCGACGGGTGCTGAAGCCTCACGGGCTGATCTACTGCGAGGTGGGCCATTGGGCCGCGCGGCCGACGGCCGGTAGAACGTTGCGAAAGCTTTCGGCGCACTACCCGACGTTCCGACCCCTTTGGCTCACGCCGACGGCCGGCGGAGAGTTGCACACGGCCGTGCCGCTGGGCGATCGTGAAACGATCGACTACTTTCTTCATCACCGGCTGGATTGCCCCGCGATCCGTCGCTCCCCCTTCCGGCAGCTCGAACGGCTTGCCAATGCGTGTTTCCGATGGGACCAACTCGTCCGGCGTCGCGCCGCGCTGTTGGGCCACGCGTCCAACGGCACCACGGATCGACCGCCGCAATACCTCAGAGAGATCGCCGGGCGTGCCGGAATCGATCTGGACGGGTATCGGTGGGGGCTCTCGACGCCGGGGAAGTACATGTCGCGAAAGGTCCTGTTCTTTCTGTTCGATCGCACGGGCACGTCGCCCGACTATCTCGTCAAGTTGACGCGTGATCCGGCGTTGAACTACCGGTTGGAGAACGAGCGAGTGGCCCTGGAGCTTCTTCGAGAAATGGGTTTCGGCGATCCGGCCACGGTGCCGCGGGCGGCGTTTTTCGGCCGTCACGCGGGTTTGGCGGTGCTCGGCGAATCGGCCGTGCGGGGCGTCCCCTTCGATCGGCGAACCACGTTCACGGCCGATTGCCCGGCGGCCCGGGCCGTGATCGGCCGGATTATCGAACTCGGCGAAGCCACCGCCCAACGGGATGCTGCGACACCGAGCCAGATCGCCGAGGGCCTGCAAACGCTGCTCGACCGGTTCGTGAGAATCTATCACGTAACGCAGAAACAGTTGTCCTTGCTGGAAAGCGAGATTGCCGCGATCGCGCAGTGCCGCGAGCCGATTCCGCTGGTATTTCAACACGGCGATCCCGGCGCGTGGAACGTCCTGATCACTTCGCGCGGGGAGGCCGCGTTGCTGGATTGGGAGGCCGCCGAGCCGCAGGGAATGCCGCTGTGGGACCTGTTCTACTTCCTGCGATCGTACGCCGTCCGCATGGCGCGGCGGACCAACACGCGCAACGCGCTAAAGGGTTTCCGACAGTGTTTCCTTCGCGAGTCGTCGCTCAGCCCGTGGGTGGACGCGGCGGTTCGGCAATACTGCCAGCGCATCGAACTGCCGCGGCGCCTGGTCGGACCGCTGTATTACACGTGCTGGATGCACCGGGCGCTGAAAGAAGCAACACGGCTCTGCGAGGCCGGTCTGCAGCGCGGGCACTATGTGAGCCTGCTGCGATCCTGTCTCGATCGGCAACTTGGACCCTTCTTCGTGGAGTGAATCGGTGAATATTGTTTTGACTTTCCTGGAAGAGAACCGAAAGCGACTCGACCTGGACCGATACAGTGCCGGGAGGCGGCTGTCGACTCTCATGGTAACGCCGCGTTTCCACGCCTCCCGGCACGTTGTGTTTCTCGTCTTCGCGGGGTCCCGCGACGAGCCGATCCTGGTGGCCAAGCTGCCCCGTATAGGCAGCGGCCGCCGGGGAATCGAATGCGAAGCCGCCAATCTCCGCTCGGCCGAGATGCTGCTGCCGAAAGGGTCCGGCTCGATTCCCCGGGTTCTGGCGTGCGAGCCCTTTCGAGGCCATCCCCTGCTCGTCGAGACTGCTTTGGACGGCCGCCCGATGGGACCAGCCAAAGTGCGACGACACCTTGTCCGCTGTTGCCGCACCATGATCGAATGGCTCACCGCAATGCGCGTGCCGGATGATCTCCCGGCGGACCACGACGCCGGATGGTTTCAGCGGTTGATCGACCGGCCGCTACACGGCTTCGAGAAGGCGTTTCCCGTCTCCGCGGAGGAAGCCCGATCGTTGGAGGAGACCCGGCGAGTGGTCTGGGCGCTCGACGCGGCGAACCTCCCGCCGGTCTTCGAGCATGGCGATCTGAGCCATCCGAACGTGATGGTTTTGCGTGACGGCAAGGCGGGCGTGATCGACTGGGAGTTGGCCGAGCCCCGCGGACTGCCGGCGACGGATCTGTTTTTCTTTCTGACGTACGCCGCGTTCGCCGTCGAAAAGGCAGCCACGGGTGTTGAGTACGTCCGGGCGTTTCATGCGGCGTTCTTCGAGCGGTCGGCCTGGGCGCGCCCCTACGTCTCGGCCTACGCACGACGGCTCCAACTGCCTCCGGAAACGCTCACCCCGTTGTTTGTCGCCTGTTGGGCCCGCCGCGTCGCCGGTCTCTTGACTCGTCCGGACGAGACCGAGGACTTCCCAGCGCGGGTCGGCCGCGACACGGCACAGTGGTTGCGGGCGAACCGCTACTACCTGCTTTGGCGGCATACGTTACTCCACCTGCACGAACTCCGATGGAATGCGTGCGCATCGACCGGTACGAGAGGCCCCTGATGCATATCCTCTACATCACCAATGGTTTTCCCTACCCGTTGACCAGCGGCTACCTGCGACACTACTTCCTGATCAAGGAGTTGTCCGCACGCCACGCGATCACGCTGCTGTCGATCGTCCGCAACGGCTTCACCGCGGAGCACGTCGCGGCGATGGCGCCGATGACCCGGCGGGTGATGACGTTCCGCGCGGCGGACAAATCCGCCGGGCGGATGCGCGATGCGCTGCAAGCGATTCGCAACCTGGCCGGAGGCGACCCGGCGGTGCGGCAGATGTGCTTTGCGATCGGCGAACTCACGCAGCGAGAGACGTTCGACGCGGTGCTCCTAAGCGGCAAACAGACGATTCCGGCGATGCGCGTGCTGGGCAAGCTGCCGGTGGTGGTCGACGTTTGCGACGCGGCCTCGGTCCGGATGCTGGGAACGGCCCGTCACGCACCGGTGGCGCAACGCCCGGTGCTGCTCTTGAAGTACCTGCACCTGCGGCAGTTGGAGAGGCGGCTGGTGCGCCGAGCCGCGCACGCGCTGTTCGCTTCGTGCCGCGACCGCGAAGCGCTGGTCGATGGGCCGGGCGGCCGGGCGACCGTGATCCCCAACGGCGTCGATCTCGGCTTCTGGCGGCGGTCGTCGTCCCGGCGCGGCCGCGACACGATCGTTTTCACCGGCAGAATGGATTTTCCGGCCAACGCAGACGCCGCCGTCCACCTGATCGACGAGATCTTTCCGTCGGTTCGCCGATCGGTCCCCGACGCGAAGCTGCTGATCGTGGGCGGGAATCCGACGCCGGCGCTGATCTACGCGGGACGCCGGGCGGGCGTGAGCGTCACCGGGTTCGTCGCCGACGTGCGCCCCTACCTGGAACGGGCGACCGTCTTCGCGTTCCCCCTGCGATTCGGCGCCGGCATCCAGAACAAACTCCTCGAAGCCATGGCCATGGAAGTGCCCGTGGTCGCTTCGCCGCTGGCGGCCGACGGGCTGCGGACTGCCGAAGGCCGGCGTCCGCCGCTGCAAGTGGGCTACGACCGGATCCATTTCGCTGAATTGCTCACGCAAGCACTCGTCGAAGGGGCGGACGATCCGGCGCCGGACACGGAAGCGAGAAGGTTCGTCGAGCAACATTTCGTCTGGAAACACAGCGGCGAGAAACTGGAACAAATCATTCGGTCGGTAGCCGATTCGACGAAAGGATAATCCCATGCTCACGGTCGCACTCATCGGGCCCGACGGGGCCGGCAAAACCACGGTCGGCCTGCGTCTTCAGGACCTGCTGGCGTGGCCGGTCAAGTACGTCTACATGGGCGTCAACGCCGAGTCCAGCAACCACATGCTGCCGACCACCCGCATGATCCGCGCCGTCAAGCGCCGCTGCGGGGCAAGACCGGACACGGCCGGCCCTCGGCCGCACGAAGAAGTCGCGCGCCGGCCGAAGGGCTTCGTGCGGCGGTTGATGACCGACGTCAAGGCGATGCTCGGTCTGCTGAATCGGATGGGCGAAGAATGGTTTCGCCAGATCCTGATCGGGTACTACCGCTGCCGCCGCTGCGTGGTGGTGCTCGATCGGCACTACTTCGCCGACTACTACGCCTACGACATCGCCAAGACCGATCATCGGCGGCCGCTGCACCGGCGGATCCACGGCTTCATGCTGCAACACCTCTACCCCAAGCCTAACCTGGTGATTTACCTGGACGCGCCGGCCGAAGTGCTGTTGGCCCGCAAAGGGGAGGGAACGCTCGAATTGTTGCAGCGCCGCCGCGAGGACTACATGCAGTTGCGCGGGCGGGTTCCAAACTTCGTCGTTGTCGACGCCAACCGCCCCGCTGAGAGCGTTGCCGACGAAGTGGCCGAACATATCCGAAGATTCCGTACATTGAGACGCTAATTGGACTTTGTAACAACTGCGTTTAGCGGGCGGGCTTGCCCGCCGTTCGGTTGCGGCCAAAGGCCGCGTTAGGGTGAGGGCGATTCGCCGAGAGGTACCCTCACCCCCAACCCCTCTCCCAAAGGGAGAGGGGAGATTGCGATTCGCCATGCAACCCAACGTACTACCCAACGTACCACGAAAACCCACGATTCTCGTCACCGACGCCGGGCGCGGCAGCGCGATCGCGATCATCCGCTCGCTGGGCCGCCTGGGCTGGCGCGTGATTGCGGCCGATTGCGACCGGCACAGTCCGGGATTCCGCTCGCGATACACGGCCGACGTTCTGATCTATCCCTCGCCGCAGACGTCGCCGCGCGACGCGGTCAGGACGCTGCTGGCCGCGGCCGGCTATCACGGAGTGGATTTGATCATTCCCGTGACCGACGAACTGATCCTGCCCCTTTCCCGGGAGCGAAGCCTGTTCGAGAACGTCTGCCGATTGGCGTTGCCCGAGGAGGATGCGCTGGAGGTGACCACGAACAAGCTCAAGACGATCGCGCTGGCCGAGCGGCTCCAGGTACCGGTTCCGCGGACACGTTTGGTACGCACCGTCGAGGAGGCGCTTCGGTGCGGCCCGGCGTTGGGATGGCCGGTCGTGCTCAAACCCCAAGCGTCGCGGCGGTATCACGACGGCCGGGCGATCGAGACCTTCAGCGTCTGTTATGCCGGGGACCGGGACGATCTGGCCCGGCAGATGCGCCGGTTCGAGGGGCGCTGCCCGATCCTGATGCAGGAGTATTCCTCCGGCACGGGCTTCGGCGTCGAGTTGTTGATGCACGAAGGCCGGCCGCTGGCCGCCTTCCAGCATCGCCGGCTGCGCGAAGTGCCGATCAACGGCGGGGCCAGTTCGCTGCGCCAAAGTGTCCCGCTCGACCCGGAGCTGTACGGCCACGCCGTGCGTTTGCTGGCCGCGTTGCGTTGGACCGGATTGGCGATGGTCGAGTTCAAGGTCGGCCCGTGCGGCGGAAGGTTGATGGAAGTCAACGGGCGGGTATGGGGTTCTCTGCCGTTGGCGGTGCTCAGCGGGATGGATTTTCCGGCCCGGCTGGCGAAGATGTGGCTCTTCGGCCCACCCAAGGGCGAGTCGCCGCCGGAAATGTCCTACAAGATCGGGGTCCGGGCGCGGAATCTCGAACTCGACCTGGTCTGGATCGCGTCGGTGTTGATCGGCCGGCGGCGCTATCCGTTCCTGCACGCGCCGCGGCGATTCCGCGCGCTGACGGCACTGGCGGGATTGCTCAGCCCGAGATGCAAATTCGACATTATCTCCCTAAAAGATCCGCGGCCGGGGGTGGCGGAGCTTTTCAAGATCGTCAGGAAGTTCGTGGCCAAGTGGAAGCAGCCGAAACAAAAGGGCCCCGATTTTCCCGGTTCCCAAGCGGGAGTTTGGGAACCAGGGGAAAGCTTGGAAGCCAGGTGAAACAACAGGGCCCCGTTTTTCCCGGTTCCCAAGCCGGAGCTTGGGAACCAGGGCAGCCAAGTGGAAGCAGCAGAAATGGTGAGGAACAAGAGATGGTCGGCATCGTGAAGCACGTGTCTTCGTTCGCCGCACGCAGTTCGGCCTTCTCTCTGGTGATGAGAGTCTTGGAACGGGCGGAGCGTCAACGTGCCGACTTGCTGCGGGTATTGACGTACCATCGCGTGGACGAGCCCTCTGCCCGGCCGACGCTCCACCCGCGATTGATCAGTGCCACGCCGGCGGACTTCGACCGGCAGATTCGGCTGCTGGCGGCCAACTACCGGGTGCTGTCGATGCGGCAAGTGATCGAGGCACTCGCCGGCGGCCGGTCGCTGCCGCCGCGGGCCGTGTTGATCACGTTCGACGACGCGTATCGCGATTTCGCCGAGAATGCCTGGCCCATTCTGCAGCGCCACGGGCTTCCCGTCACGCTGTTCGTGCCCACGGGCTATCCCGACCGGCCGGAACGGGTCTTCTGGTGGGACCGGCTGTACCGGGGATTCCAGGCGGCGGTCGATCGGCGCGAACTGGATACGCCGATCGGCCGTTTCTCGCTGAGCACTCCGGCGCGGCGGCGCCGCGTCTGCGACCGGCTGATCGGCTACGTGAAGACGCTGCCCCATCACGCGGCGATGGATTTCGTCAGTTGCGTCTGCGAGGAACTCGGAACCGCCTCGACCGAGAACCACGTGCTGAGTTGGAACGACCTGCGCAGACTGGCCGGCGAGGGCGTGACGCTGGGCGCCCATAGCCGGACCCATCCGTTGATGAACCGCACGTCCGTCCTCGAGGCGGAGGTGGAAGC